>SLQR01000096.1 GCA_007131405.1 Candidatus Izemoplasma sp. | reverse complement strand
CCCCATATTAAAAACATTATACATTTCATCTTTAGGCATCTTTCCAAGCGTTGAAATTAAAGCGAAAATCGGCAGATTCGGAAGACTTTTTTCATCAATACGAACCCCAAAACCTTCAGGCAATATTCTTGGAATGTTTTCAATTAACCCTCCCCCAGTAATGTGCGCTATTCCGTGAATGTTCACTTCATTAATTAACGCCATTATCTCTTTTACGTATATTTTGGTCGATTTTAAGAGTTCTTCTCCAAGGGTGTTTTCTAGTTGATCAAACTGATGACTCAACGCATAGTTGTTGTCTTTAAAGAAGATTTTTCTTACCAAAGAGTAGCCATTCGAATGAATCCCACTTGATGCAAGACCAATAAGCACTTGACCTTCACGAACGGATTCATTTGTAATTAGCTTTGACTTATCCACAACACCCGTCACAAAACCCGCTAAGTCATAATCGTCTTTTTGGTAAAAATCATTCATCTCTGCCGTCTCTCCACCAATCAACGCACACCCTGCTTGTTGACATCCTTCACTTATTCCTTTAACAATCTGCTCGATCTGGTCTGGCTTAACTTTATGCGTTGCAATGTAATCTAAAAAGAACAATGGCTGAGCCCCAACCGTCACAACATCGTTTACACACATGGCCACCAAATCAATGCCAATCGTATCGTGTTTGTTCATCCTTTGAGCGATACGCAACTTAGTCCCAACACCATCCGTTCCACTCACTAATATAGGCTCTTTTACCTGATACTGTGACAAGTCAAAACAGCCACCAAAGCCACCAATAGTTGACATTACCCCTTTGTTTTTAGTTCGTTCTATATGAGGCTTTATGCTTGCAACTGCTTTATATCCTTCTTCAAGAGAAACCCCTGATTTTTTATAATTTATACTCATATTCCCTCCTAAAATTTCTTACTCTTGTTCGCGTCTTCAATGTCTTGGTATAAATAGGTTGGGTACTTGCCTGTGAAACACGAGACACACATTTTCTCTTTTGATACTGCTTGATGGAGTCCAGTAAGTGATAAGAAATGTAATGAATCGGCCCCAATATGTTCTTGTAAATCTTCTTGTGTTTTTTTTGCAGCTATTAATTCTTCATAAGTACTCGTATCGACGCCATAAAAACAGGGGTGCGTAATGGGTGGAGAAGCAACGCGCATATGAACTTCTTTTGCGCCGGCTTCTTTTAATAATGCAATGATTTTTTTCGATGTCGTCCCACGTACAATGGAATCATCCACAAGCACAACACGCTTATCATTCACAATACTCTTGAGTGGCGCAAGTTTCATTTTAACGCCTTTTTCTCGCATCGCTTGGGATGGTCGAATAAAAGTTCTCCCTACGTATTTATTTTTTATTAATCCCATTTCATTAGGAATCTTGCTTTCTTCAGAATACCCAATTGAAGCGGAAATTGATGAATCCGGTACACCAACAACAATATCCGCATCCACAAACGCTTCTTTTGCTAGAATGCGTCCCGCTTCTTTTCGTGAAGCATGAACGTTAACCCCTTCGAGAACCGAATCAGGGCGAGAAAAGTAAATGTACTCCATAGCACACATATTGTTATACGTTTTTTCAGCGTAAAAATCTTGTGTCATATGATTGTTTCGATCGATTGTTAGAATCTCTCCAGGTAAAATATCGCGCACAAATGTAGCGCCCACAATATCAATCGCACACGTTTCACTCGATACAACATATCCGTTATTAAGTTTCCCAAGAGACAACGGTCTAAGACTATTTTTATCACGCATGATGTATAGTTTATCCTTAGTTAAAGCCAAAAAAGCAAAGGCACCGTCAATTTTATTTAATGCGCGTTTAATCGCTTCAATACGGTCTTTTTGATCATCTTTTTTAATTAAATGCGCAAATATTTCTGTGTCTGAGGTGGTTTGAAAAATTGATCCTTCCCGTTCTAAACTTATTTTAAGTTCCTTTGAATTAACTAAGTTTCCATTATGGCATAATGCAAAATCGCCCGAGCCATGTCTGAATAAAAACGGCTGAATATTTTCAATACGACTACCTCCACTTGTTGAATAGCGGACATGCCCAATCGCTTGAGTCCCTATCAGTTTTGAAATTATATCTTCATTAAATACTTCGGTCACAAGCCCTTGACCTTTCGTTGAATAAAAGTCATCGTCATGATACGTTACAATCCCTGCACCTTCTTGACCGCGATGTTGAAGTGCATGCAGCCCATAATACATAACCTCACTAACGTTATGAACGTTGATTACGCCAAAGACACCACATTCTTCTTGAGGATGGTCACCTTTTATGAAGCGCTTAATCATTGGCATGCCCACATAGTCGGTGATAGATTTCTGTATAGGCTTCTTTAATACTTCCTAAATCATGGCGAAAACGATCTTTATCAAGTTTCTCTAAGGTTTTTTTGTCCCATAAGCGACAGGTATCAGGACTAATCTCATCGGCAAGAAGAATATTTCCTTCAGCATCTTTCCCAAATTCTAACTTGAAATCAACCAATAAAATACCTACTTGATCAAAATACTCAATCAAATATCGATTCACGGTTTCGGTAATCTTATAAATCGTTTTTAATTCTTCAAAGGTCGTTAAGTTTAACATCACGGCATGATAATCATTAATTAAAGGATCGCATAATTCATCATTTTTATAACATATCTCAAACACAGGGCTTTTAAGCTTAGTCCCTTCTTCAATTTGAAGCAGTTTCGATAAAGACCCGGAAACAATGTTCCGAGTAATCACTTCAATCGAAATAATAGACACTTTTTTACAGCGTTGTTTCGTGTCATCAATGCGTTCAATAAAATGTGTTTTTATGCCCTTTTTTTCAAGATACGCATAAATAATTGAAGCTATTTTATTGTTCAACGCCCCTTTGCTTTCTATCTTCGCCTTTTTGATGCCATCAAATGCGGTTGCATCATCTTTATACTCAATAACAATTTCGTGTTCTTTTTCAGTTTGGTATATCTTTTTTGCTTTGCCTTCATTTAGTAATATCATAGATTCCGTTTCCTTTCTTAATGAAATGTACTGCATTTTCAAATATTTTCTGAGAATGCATTGGTGGAAGATTGACATATAAATCCTTATCTAATCGTTCACTATGACCCATCTTCCCTAAAATTAATCCATCTTTAGAGATAATCCCTTCAATAGCGTATTTTGAACCATTTGGATTAAACTTCGGATCATATGTTGGATAATTATTTTCATCCACATATTGAAAAGCAATTTGATTGTTTGATAGCAGTTTATTAAACTCTTTATCATCAATCTCAAATCGTCCTTCACCATGCGATACAGCCATAAAATGCGTTTGATTTTCCATCCCTGCTAACCAAGGTGATGAAACAGAACTTACTTTCGTTCTTATCCATTTAGCAACATGCCGGTTAATGCTGTTTTTATGTAAATTTGGATGGTCTTCTTGGGTTTCTACTATCTCTCCGTATGGTAATAATCCAGACTTAATGAGCGCTTGAAATCCATTACAAATGCCTAAGATTAATCCCTTTCTTTTTAGAAGGTCTTGAATCGCTTTTTTTACAAGCTCGCTTTCTAAGACATTTGCAATAAACTTGCCACTACCGTCCGGTTCATCGCCACTGCTAAAACCACCACTTAACATCAAGATATCGGTTTCATCAATAAATTTTTTTAATGCTTGAATTGAATCCTTGATTTGTTGTTTGGTTTGGTTTTTAAAGACAAAATGCTTGACGGTTGCACCAGCTTTTTTAAAGGCTTTTTCACTATCATACTCGCAATTTGTCCCTGGGAATATGGGCAATAATACATTGACTTCTTGTTTAGGTTTTCTTTGTTCGTTATAGGGTTGATAGTTTATGGGTAATGGGTCTAGGTCTAGGCTGCGACTATCTTCATGCGTAACAGGAAATACGTCAGCTAATTTTGATTCATTTGTCGCTAACGCTTCATCAATTCCAATGACTAATTCATTGATATGTAGGGTGGCTTTATTGGTTGTTTTGCCTAGATAAATAAAGTTTTCGTGATTAATTTCTTCTGCTGTTTCGACCAAAATAGATCCATATTGCTTTGTGAAAACATCTTCTTTCGTATTGATTTTAACACCAATTTTATTCCCAAAGCTCGCCTTGATGATAGCCTCAACTAACCCACCAAAACCAATGGCATATGCCGATAATATCTTGTTTTCTTTGTTTAGTTCTTGTATGGTTTTATAGTTGTTCATTAAGCCGGTACTATTTGGCACATCATCATCCCCAATATGATGCTTCACCAAATACAAGTAGGCATTCGTTTGCTTAAACTCGTTGGTAATAACTTCATTGATTTTTGTGGTAGACACGGCAAAGCTAATTAATGTTGGCGGTACATGCATGTCTTCAAACGTCCCACTCATCGAGTCCTTCCCACCAATAGCAGCTAACCCAAACGCTTTTTGAACGTGAAATGCTCCAAGAAGTGCCATGAATGGTTTTCCCCATTTTTCTTTGTTTTTTTGCAATTTTTCAAAATACTCTTGAAATGTGAACCGAATCGTTTGGAACTGGCTTCCCGAAGCAACACTTTTTGCAATGGAGTCAATGACGGCATACATACTTCCTAAGTAAGGGTTCTTCTCCGAAAGATATGGATCAAATCCGTGGGTCATAACAGAAACCGTTTGGGTTTGACCATTAATCACAGGAATGCGTTGAACACTGGCTTGAGCTTTTGTTTTTTGATTTTTTCCACCATAGGGTGCCACCACAGTGGTTAAGCCAATCGTGTTATCAAACATTTCGACAAGTCCTTGTTGTGACTGAATGTTAAGGTCTTGCAATAGATGGATAACTTTCTCTTTTGTATCAGTTCCTTCGTATTTAGACTTAAATAAGTCGGGAGCAGATCGATCAATTGCCAATACGTCTTGACGTTGTCTTACGCCTGAAGTATCAATGAAATCTCGGTTTAACTTACACACGATGTCCCCTTGATAACTCATTCTTACCACACCATCTTCTAAGACCACCGCTACCGTGGTGGCTTCAAGATTTTCTGCTTCTGCGAGTTCGATTAACTTGCGTTCATCTTTGGCGTCAATTACTACTGCCATGCGTTCTTGAGATTCACTTAAAGCAAGTTCAATTGGATTCATACCTTGATGTTTTGTTGGTATCTTATCCAACCATATATGAACCCCATCAGCTATTTCACCAATAGCCACACTCACACCACCGGCACCAAAATCATTGGATTTTTTAATTAATTCAGCGCATTTAGGATTACGAAATAAGCGTTGGATCTTACGTTCAATGACTGGGTTTCCTTTTTGAACTTCGGTGCTTGCTTGATGAATCGACGTTTTATCATGACTTTTTGATGATCCTGTCGCACCCCCAATACCATCTTTCCCTGTTCTTCCACCAATGAGAACAATAAGATCGTCTTTTTGTGGTATTTCGCGTCTTACATGTGATTTGGGACACGCCGCAATAACGGCGCCAACTTCCATTCTTTTTGCTTTATAGCCTTCGTGATAAATCTCTTGAACAAACGTGGTGGCGAGACCAATTTGATTTCCATAAGATGAATACCCTTCAGCGGCTTTTTTTGTGATAGTACGTTGTGGTAATTTTCCTTTCAAGGTCTTGCTTATAGGTTCGAGTATGTTCCCAGCCCCCGATATCCGTGATGCACCATAGACATAACTTCTACCACTTAAAGGATCGCGTATAGCGCCTCCTAAGCAAGTTGATGCTCCACCATAGGGTTCAATCTCGGTTGGATGATTGTGTGTCTCATTTTTAAACATTAATAAGTAAGGTTCTTTTTTATGATCGACATCAATATCGATGACCAAACTTGCAGCATTATTTTCGATTGAATCATCAAAATCTTCAAGGTTTCCACGGTGGCGTTCCCATTTCATATTTATGGTCGCAAGGTCCATTAAAGTAATGGGTTTATCTTCTTGATTTAGCGCTTTTTTTGTTTGCAAATAATCGTGAAATGTTGCTTGCATATGGTTATTTTTTGACTTAAATGCAATGTTTTCTAAAATTGTATGGAACGTGGTATGTCTACAGTGATCACTCCAATATGTGTCTAGGACTTTTATTTCAAGTAAATATGGATTGCATGCTTTGTTGATAAAATACTGTTTAATAAACTGAAAATCGATAAAATTCATTGATAGTTTTAAATCATGATAGAGACCCATTAGCGCCGATTCAGTGAGTGAAATAAAACCGTCTACTGTATCCGATTGAATATGATAAGGTGCTTGATACAATGTAAGTTCTTCTAAGTCTTTTTCTTTGGATTCAACGGGATTAATTAAGTAGGTCTTGATGATTTTGAGTTCGTCTTTTGTTAAGGTTTCATCAAAGACAAGTAAAATCCCTGTCTTAATCTCAAGGTCATCATTTTGACACAATAACTGATAACATTGTTTTGCACTATCAGCGCGTAAATCGTATTGACCCGGTAAATATTCATAAGCCACGTAAGGTGAACTAATCGTTAAGGATTTAGACACAATATCTTTATTTTTTTCTGTAAACACACGATATATTGTATGTGCCAATTCTTCCTTGGTGGTGTTAAAGATATCGTATATAAGGTAGTAACGCATTGACTTCACATCAATATTTAAGGTTTGTTTAAATTCCTGTTTTAACGCCTGACATTCAACATCTAGTCCTTCTTTTCTTTCAACAAATAATCTCTCGTTCATATCAGCAGTCCTTTATGGCGTTCTCTATTTTTAGTAACTCTTCGATTGAATCACAAAGTAAAGTAATATGTGCCATTTTCCGTTTGGGTTGAGCGATCTCTTTTCCATAATCATGAATGTGTGCTTGGGGAAATGTTTTTGCTCTATCAAGATAATGTAGTGTCGATCCTAACACATTGATCATAGACGATTCTTTCGTTTTTTTTGGCGCAATAACCGCTTGGTTTGTCGTAGCTAAAATCATATTTTCAAACTGAGAAATTGTCGTTCCTTCAATTGAAAAATGACCAGAATTATGGGGTCTTGGCGCTATTTCGTTAAAATAAACCGTGTTTCCTTTAACAAAGTATTCAATCGCCATTGTCCCCACATAATCAAGTTTATCAACAATAGCCTTTGAATACTGATAGAGCTTCTTTTTACGTGTAGGATTATAGTCCCACATAGGAATGGATGATACTAAAATACCCTCTGCATGAATGTTCTTAATTGGCGGATAAAAAACTGTGTGATTCTGTTTATCTCTTGATACAATAATGCTAATTTCTTCATCAAAATCAAGCATCGATTCAAGAATCATTTTTTTATTAACTCGAATGGTCTTGAGGTCCTCTTTTGAGTGTAAACGCAATTGCCCTTTCCCATCGTAACCTTCCGTCTGGGTTTTCAAAATCGATGGAAACATCGCGTTATTTAAATCCCTTTGATGATTTACTTCATAGTATTGAACTGTTGGAATTGCTAATGAAGCAGCAAGTTCTTTTTCTTTTAGTCGATTTTTTGATAACTCTAACGCATCGATTTTTTGGATAACTTTTGATTTATATTTTCGGAGAAGTTGAGCATCTACATTTTCAAACTCATACAGAAAAACATCGCATAATGAATTAAGTTTTTCAAATGCTTCTTCATCATTAAACGGTGCACAAATATGCGTAGCGTTCACCTGTTTGATGGATGCATTTGGATTTGGATCAATACAAAAGACATGATGATTTAACTGTATAGCTGCTTCAGCTAACATCATGCCTAGTTGTCCACCGCCTATGATTCCAATATTCATAGCGACCCTAATTGATCTTTCTCAGAAAGTACTTCTTGTGTTTGAGTTTCACAAAAAGCGTTAAGACGATCGCTTAGTTTCTCGTCACTTAAACTTAAAATTCTTACCGCATATAAGGCTGCATTTTTTGCGCCATCAATCGCCATAGTTCCTACTGGAACACCTTTTGGCATCGAGACAATTGATAACAATGAATCTAGCCCATTTAATTGTTTGGATAAAATCGGCACCCCAATAACAGGTAATAGCGTTAGCGAAGCGACCATTCCTGGCAAATGTGCTGCACCTCCAGCACCTGCAATAATCACATGATACCCTTGTTTTTTAGCATTTAATGAAAAAGACATCATGTTCTCAGGTGTTCGATGAGCGCTCACGATAATTTTGTCATACTCTACCTGAAAGGCTTCGAGAACATCACAAGCTTGTTTCATGGTATTCCAGTCTGATTTTGATCCCATAATAACGGCAACTTTTTTCATATTGTTCCTCCTTTTAAATATAAAAATGAGATTTCTCACAAAGAAAAATCTCATTATAAAATGAATTATTCTCTGCATAGTCCGGCGTTTAAGGTGCCAGGTAGAAACTTGTTTCCATATTAAACAACTATATGCATCTATTGTGTTTCCCATATCATACTCTCTATGACAATTGTGGTTAACCCACAAGTTGATTATAACAAAGTTTTCTAAAATTTAAACGAGAAAATTAATATTCTTTTATTCCTCAAACCATTCGGATGATGTAGGATTTTGTTGAAACATTACACACCTTTTTGCTTCCTGATTTGTGATGTAATTGTTATCAACTGCAACCTCAATTAACTCACTAAATGTTGCGAGTGATACATTACGAACGTGGTGTGCTTTTAAGCGCTCAAGACCTTGTGTTAACTCATAGGTGAATAGCGATGCAATCCCTAATACATGTCCACCTTGTTGACGGATTGCTTCAACCACGTTAATGACACTTCCAGCGGTTGATATTAAATCTTCAATAACCACTACTTTTTGATCCGGTAATAACTTTCCTTCAATGACATTTTTTCGGCCATGTCTTTTTTCACTTCCTCGTACATACCCCATTGGTAATCCAAGATAATCTCCAACAATAGCCGCATGAGCAATGCCTGCCGTTGATGTTCCCATTAACACTTCAACATCAGGATAATGTTTTTTTATTTGTTCAGCTAAAGCTTGTTCTACCTTACTTCGGCTTTTAGGATAAGACAAAATTAACCGGTTATCACAATAAATTGGACTTTTAATGCCACTCGACCAAATAAATGGTTTAGATGGCGATAAAAACACAGCCTCAATAGCTAATAATTCTTCCGCAATCGATTTACT
>SLQR01000054.1 GCA_007131405.1 Candidatus Izemoplasma sp. | reverse complement strand
TCTTAATTCAGCTAATTGATCGCCATAGTCTAAAAGTGTCTTTTCTGCTTGTTCAATCGCTTCAAATTTTTCTTGATCTTGATCTTTATACTCTCCCTTTAACCGACGAATACGTGATTGAATCATAGGTATGGTTGCATCATATTTCATCCCGAGTGTGTCGAGTGCTTTTTGCAATTGTTCATGAACGGTCATAGTTATCACTTCACCCTTCATATTATTTGTATTATTTTAATTAGTATCTATATTATCACGTTTATAAATTTACGTAAAGATAAACATAGCCGCGTTTTATGTTTGTTTTTATCAAAAAGAACCGCACTCATGTACAGTTCTATTATCCTTTAAATTGTTCATAAATCCGATTCACGCGTATAAATATATTGGTTTTTGCCTTTTGATTTCGCTTCATAAAGAACCTTGTCTGCCTTCGCAATAACATCCTCACGTGCGTCAGCTTGAATAATTCCAATGGAAACGGAAACGACCTTTTCATAATGCTTCTTTGACATCACCATTGTTTCTTCAATGATGTTGGACGCAATGGTTTTTATTTGTTCTTCTTTTTCAAAAAACATCCCAACAAACTCATCGCCACCAACACGATAAAAACGATTGATGTCTGATTCATGGGTTCTTAGAATCTTTGTAAAATCAATAAGGAAGTTATTTCCGGCTTTATGTCCTTTTTCATCGTTTAATACTTTAAAGTCGTCAAGGTCAAGGAATAAAACATGAAAATCATCGCGTTTATAGCGTTGACCATAATGGTAATCAAGGGTGTATTTATTAAACACGCCTGTTAATGAATCGTGATGGGTTTTAACATAAAGTGCCTCTTCTTCATCAAGAAACTGTGTGACATTCGTTATAAACACCGTCGCAAGATATGGTTTGTTTTTTAACGGAACTAAATGAAAACGGATCCAATGTTTTCCGTTTTGATTGACAATCGGAAACGTCACATTGGGTTCATGCTCAAAGTCATGAACTTCATCATAAACCGACGCGTAATAATCGTTTTGCCCCGCAACTTTTGCATACCCATTATTATAATCAAAACACGTAAATAGCGTTTCAAGATCAAGGGTTGGTCCTGGTCCAAACCCAATCGTTTCTAAAGACCCCGAAACAAGTTCTAAAGTAATCGTTTTATTGTTTAAATCCACAAAAAGAATGATTGTATCGTCTTGCGATAAAATCACGTCTTCTAAAATATTCAGTTGGTATTCTGTCTGTAACTTTTTTTTCATTAATGCATAATAACGCATTTGTTCTGTTTTAAATAAACCTGTTTCAGCCTTTTTTTTACTATGCAATCGACTCATAATTTTCATATTACACCTTCTATTAATTCCTTTACACTTATATGTAAGTGCTTGCATTTTTTATTATATCATATTTAATGAGAAGTTAATCCATAAGTAGCGGTATAAGCTACAAAAAATGCAGTTCATTTTCAAAAACAATTAGGTATATTGACAAAAAAGATAATAAATGAAATTGTAGTTTCTTTATTTTTCTTAGTAATACACTGAAAATTAATCATAAATAACAAAATTTATTGTTTTTCAATACTTATTTTGTGTCTTTTTTTTAAATCTGCTATGAGAGAGTACAACGAACTGCTCTATTTACTTGTGTTTTTCAGTTTGATATACTGTAGTAGTATCCATAATAATTTATGACAAGAGGAGAATGTACATGAAATTTATATTTTTGCTCGTAGCTTTACTTTCCATCGGATTTAATATTTACACAATTGTTGATCACCCCGAAGAGTTTTCTACTATTCAAGAAGGGTTAAAAGAACGTTTTACAAGTCGTTTTGATTTCGACATCATCAATGCAATAAACAACAGTAACGACATAAATACCAATGAAGAACCAACTATTTCGGGACCCCATTTTTTATCTGCAGAATACGGGATGAATAAAGAAGAGTTAACCCAATGGATTTTGAACCATCTTGACATTAAGCATGAAGATTATATCCAAATCGATTTTTATAGTGACTATTATACTCTTGGTGTAGTTGATGTTACTGTAACAGCAACCAATGAATATCAAGAAACTTTTCATGATATTATTTTAGAGATTATTGAAAATCCAGATGCATTGTATTTTGAGATAGCAGGATATGAGCGAACGTCATCGGAAGTGGTTTTGCATTTGATCTTACATAATGAAACCGGTGTTGATATCACGAATATTCATGAAATTGAAGTGTTTATATACGACATGATTAATGATGAATTAGTCGGTCATGGTGTATTTATTGCATTTAATTCTGACATTCAAATTAAAAATGGTAATCAGTACTTCTTAACACTTAGATTTGCTAGCGGATCATATGATTCGGAATTTTTTCCACTAAATAGTCAACCTATAAATGATTATTATATTTCGGTTGATTATGCCTACTCCAAAAATACTGATAACGACTAATGACAATACACAAAAGGATGCTGCCTATTTTTTAAGCAACATCCTTTTTTTATGCACAGGATTAATTGAAGGTGCTTAACGCAAACAATAAACTTTTTGTATTACTTCATATCAAGCACATCAACATAGCGATTATTCTCTTTTAAATACTCTGTATATTCGTCAATTAATAGCTTAAATATTTTCCGATAAGGGCTCATTGTGTCTTTTGTAAGCGGCTTCAGTTTAGCTCCGAAAGTACGCAAGGCTTTCTTATTGTCGGTTTTTAATAAATCGATCAACTCATGAAGCGTTCGATAGGTTTCACTAAATGTATTACCATCCTTCTTCAGTTGATTTTCTTCTTCTTTTATCGTTTCGTAAGCTTCTTTATCATTTAACTTATAGTAACAAAACTGCTTTAGCAAGAGAGCTTGATCATAAAACTCTTCTACTTTAAACTCGTAGAGTAACGTGATTTTTTCAAGTGCTTCGTCATATCTTTTTAGATAGATTAGTGACGTCACAATAATAATAATCATCGATTTAAAGAAAACTTTGTTTTCTTGTGGATCTTGTCGATAAATATATAACATATCGCCAAGTGCATTTGATAGTGCTTCCTCATAGTTCTTACTGCGGTAGTGAATCGCTGTTTGGTTTTGACGTATCGCCTGCAATCGTTGTACATTATAGTACTTAAAACATAGTTCATGACATACATCTAAATAACGAAGAGCACGCGAAAAGTTTTCTTGCAATGCAAAAATGGTAAAAAGATCATAATACCCCATTGTTTTTAAACGCTCATCTACATAAGGATCGAGTGCTTCATATTCAGGAATCAAGGTTAAAGCAATCTCATCTTTATCCGAAACAAAGTAAAATTCGGTGAGTGAAAACAAATAAAAATATTGCATATCTTTACTCATCGTTGCTTTAACATATTCAATAAACGGAATAATCTCATGCTCAAGTTCATCTTTATGTTTTGATTTTGCTTCGAAATGATCCATCGATGATAAGTATGCTAGAGCATATAAGAGATAAAGTGGTGTATGCATAATCTTAGGTTTTATTTCTGCAAGCTCTTCTTGAACAGCTCTTAACTTTGCTGCAGAAATAAAATACGATTCAGTAATTGCACGCCATACCAAGTGCTTTAGTTGATCGTAATACTTTTGATTGATTTCTAATGATAAATCAAAATATCGTGTAATGCCTTCCGTCACTTTTTTGCTTTTTAAAAAGCCATTTTTACGCGCATATGCGTATGAGGTCGTAGGAATATCCATATTACTCAGCAACTCTTTAAGTGTTTTCTCACTCTTTTCAACATGAAACTGTATAAACGCATTGATGTAATTTGTTTCAAAGACAGCGTTCAGTTCGAGCGGGTATAGATACATACTTTTCATTTCACTCACCTTTTTGTCATTGTAGTCTGTTTACTCAATCAATTAATTCTAGATACCAATGTAAAGAAAGTCCAAAAACTATTGTATCTTTTATTATAATACCATTTTTATGTTTGATTTTAAAAGAAAAGTACAATTTCTTATTGTATTTACAGTCTCTTAAAACATTGATATAATGCATTTGGGGTCGGGGTATAGATTGAAGTGGCAAGGATTATAAAATCAACCTTGTCACTTTTCTTATGCGTAAAAACAAACAATCATTTGTGTAAAATGGTTGATCGGGAACTCGTCTATGCCATATGTTCTCACGTCATTACTAATTAATCCTTTTAGTTTACACATCGAAAAGACAATGGACTATAGCCTCAATACCAACATCATCAGCAATGACATTCTCTTCGTATCTCAGCAGTGCTGCACGTACATCTGTTTCAGTGTATTTGACGCCTTTTAAGCATGTCTCAAGCGTCTGAAGCGCCTCTTGACAAAATAACCCATCACTGAATATTTTAACCTGATGAATGGTGTTTTTGCGAACTTGCAAATAAAAATCCAGTCTCATTCTTGAAAATCGTTTACCTTTAACCACGTTATACTCTGGGGACTTGCCGTAATTCCATTCCCAGGTTTCATACTTCTGTTTCATCAGTTTATCAATCATTTGTTCTTCTTTTTGACTTAGTGTATAAACATTTTTATCAAGTTCATCCGTATCAAGAATCGTTTCTAAAAGACCCTGCTTAAAGTCTTTTATTGCTGGTGCACTCTTAAGTAACGGCTTTACATTCTGGATACGCGCACGATTGGATTGAATGCCTTTTGACCTATACTTACCTTCATCCACGCGTAAGGCGTCTGAAGCGCGATCTAAGTCGAGGTCATACAAAAGTGTTCCTCCATGCATCATACGGTTTTTATAGGTTGTTTGTGCATTTCCACTTATTTTCTTGCCATTAATTTCCAGATCATTTCGTCCTTTAAATTCAGCATGAAGTCCAAGTTCTTCTAAGTAAGACATCACAGGTTCTATAAATTTTAAAAAATTATTAAAATTATTTTTTGCCTTTACAATGTACACAAAATTAATATTTCCGACATCTTGATAGACCGCCCCACCTCCCGAAATACGACGAATAACATGTGTCTTATGTTTATTAACAAATGTCTCGTTCACAACCTCATAGGTGTTTTGGTTTCGCCCAACAATAATTGTGTTTTTATTTTCGAACACCAAAATAAATTCGTCATCATGGTGTTTCAAAAGATACTCCATTAACGATAGATGGTAATACGGATTATGGGATGTACTAAGAATTGTTTTCATCATTCACCTCAAAAGAGAAAACGGATAACACGCGTTATCCGTTCGAATTTTTATTTTGCAAGTAGTGATTTAACGGTATTAACGGTTGGTAATTTTCCTTGTATAACAACATTTTCATCAACCACAAGTGCCGGTGTTCGCATCACACCATAATCGGCAATCGCGTTAATATCCGTTACTTTTTCAACCGTGAAATCAAGGTTAAGTTCTTCAGCAGCTTGCACCGTTATCGCTTGAAGTTTGTCACAGTTTTTGCAACCTTTTCCTAAGATTTTAATAACCATACGTTTTCCCTCCTCATCTTATAGATAAAAAATCATACCCGCAATCAATCCAACAACCGCCGATAATAAAACGACCAACGTAATATAAACCGATGCACGTTTTACTCCAATAACTTTTGTAATAATAATCATGTTCGGTATACTTAGTGATGGACCAGCAAGCAAGAGTGCTGTTGCGGGTCCTCGGTGCATTCCATTTGCAAGCAACGCGCTCACAATTGGCACTTCAGTTAATGTGGCAAAGTACATCGTTGCACCAATAACTGAAGCAATAACGTTTGATCCGTAGTTATTACTTCCAACAAAACGCGTTAGCATGTCTTCTGTGACCACACTGCTAATGATTCCAGCAAAGAAAACACCAACAATGAATAATGGTAAAATTTTCTTAGTGAGGTCATACGTTTCTCTTCCCCAGTTCTTAATATCATCAAGGTCAAAGAAAAGAATTAACTGAACGATTAAGAGCCCAACAAAGACAAGCGTTGGTGCTGGACGGTAAACCCCGAAAATCAAGATCACAAACAGGGTCGCAAAAAACAAGCCCGTTTGCCACGGTTTACGTGTGGTTGGTTCATCCATCACATTAAAGACAGCCGGTTTTTCATCAACTTCTTCACTTTTGTGAAAAATCACATACATAGTAAAGCCAATGACAACCGATAAAATAATTGCCCCAATCACACGCGCAAGTCCAATATCAACGCCAATATCCGTAAACGTTAGCGTTAACGCCAAAACATTAATGGCTGGTCCAGAAAACAAGAACGCAATCGCCGGCCCAATCCCGGCTCCTTTTTTACGAATACTCGCAAACATCGGCAAAACAGAACACGAGCATACGGCTAAAATAACCCCGGACACCGAGGCAACTGCGTACGCTTTTACGCGCTTGGCTTTAGGTCCCATATGTTTAAGAATTGCACCCTGAGACATAAACGCGACAATTGCCCCTGAAATACTAAAGGCAATAAAAAGCGACATAATTCTTAAGAGCGAGAAGGTTTCACCATCACTTGGGTAAAAGACGTAATTACGTAAAAATATAAGTCCATCTAAAATAAGTTGCCATACCGTTTCAAGTATTGTCATCGCAAGTCACCTTTTTCCATAAGTGTGCATTGCGCAATGCGTTTTGAATCTTCAACAAGTACTTCGTAATCATGCATGTGATCCAAAATACCTTGTAGTACCGCTTCCATTGCTTGATTATTAATCGTCAGCTGATAGTAAATAAACTGTGCCTCACGCTTCGTTTTCACAAACCCTAAATCACGTAATTTTGATAAATGCTTCGATATTTTTGGTTGTGACAACGCTAAAATTTCAGTCAGTTCACAAACACAGTAATCCTGTTTTGTCAAAAGCACCACTAAACGCAGACGCGTTTCATCACTAAGTGCTTTAAAAAAAGTAAGTAAATCATTCATTAAAATCCTCCTTATATACTTATATGCGTATATATGAATACAATGCAATTATACCGAATAATTTATGGGATTGCAAGCGTTAATGTCTTATACTTTTTACTGCTTTAACACTCGTGTTTCTTCACAGAATAACCTTGCATAAACGACTTCCTTGTGATAAAATAAATCATTGATATGAGGTGATGATATTGCACAAAATACTTATGGTATTTTTACTTATTTTTCTCTTGAGTGCCTGCCGAGATGACACATTAGACGAAAAAACATACGCAGATTTTGAGCATCTTTCTGCATGGGACGATAGCCGTCATGATGACATTTGGCTTATTTATTTTTACCATCCTTCGTGTGGGGCGTGTGATGAGATTAAAATGGATATATTTTATTTTGCTACACATGGTTCGGTTCCGCTTTACTTTTTAAACGCTGGAAACGCTGTTGGGCGTTCTCCAGACCAAGCCATTCAATACGTTCCGACGCTTGTTGTAATGCAGGGAAGTCAATACATTGAATTTGTTGTTGGGGTTACTGATGTTCGTGAACTTTTATCCGCCTTTGATGCTAATCGCTATGAACTGCCTTGAAATGCTTTTGCATAATCATGCATGAATTTACTCAAATAAAAAGATGATTGCTTTTATAATCGCAACCATCTTTTTGTTTTTGTGCATCAATCGACGCCTAAATCTTCTAAGAATTTCATCGATCCACCAATAAATACAAACGCGCCTCTTTGACGAATATAATCCCTGTATTCATCGTCGTCTTCTCCGGTCATCTCTTCATAAGCGTCACGGGCATCACTTCGTGAAGAAAACTCAATAATAAACCCTATCTCAAAATCGGATAGCCCGTTAGTTCTTGTGGCAAATAAAATACCAGCAATACTGTAACGTTCTTCAAGTTCTTCACTATCAATGATGTTGGGAACGTCTTCAACGTCCGCCGTTTCAACATTCCATCCTTGATCTTCGAGCGTTTTCTCGTAGTTTTCTAATGATCGACACCCAGCAAGCATAAACAGCAAGACAAAGGCTGTAAATAATGTAAATTTCCTCACATAATCCTCTCCTTTATAATTTCTATTCCTTACTTTTAATTTAATGCAGGGTAAAGCTTTATGATTTCCTTTGAGGTTTTGTTCGTGATTTTTTATTCTTTATGTCGGTAGTCTTGTTTACGAATCGAGCCATCAACTTTATGAATAACAACCGTTGTATCTGCTTGTTCAGCAAGTTTTTCTGCATACTCAATTGCTTCATTTTGCGTGTTAAAGTATTTAATCGTTTTTTCAGAGTGCTCTTTACGAACACGCCACATCTTATAGTGTTCGCTCTTCGTATCCTTATTCATCGACACATGGTATTTACGTGATTGATCATCATTATTGTCGTTTTTTACGTTTTCTTCAGGCAATGTTTCTTGCTTTTTTTTGCAAAATAGTTTACTAAAAAATCCCATCTCAAACATCTCCTTTATTTTATCTTACTTTCATTATACCATGACGGCTGTATTTTACTTATTTTTGAGACATCGCACACAGCAAAACACGGACTAAGTCAATCTGGAAAATTTTTCGTTCTTCGCTTCAATACCTTAACAATATAAATTAATGTAATAATAACTGCGCTCCAATTGATGATGACAATACCCCACCATACCCCTAAAATACCCATCGATAGCACCGTTCCTAAAAGATAAAATAATCCAAACGGAAGTCCTTGACGATACACACCAATCCAAATGGCAAACATCGGCTTTTTGACGCCTTGCAATACCGATACCCCAATATTTAAAAACACGTAACTCATAAACGCAAAGGCTTCAATGCGTAAATACTGTGTCCCTGCATCAACAACTTCTTGCGTATCGTCAAAGAAACGGATTAGCCATGGCGCAAGCGGCACAATAACGACAATCCCAACACCCATAATGATAAGCCCAGCAATCGTTCCTTTTTTCCATACCGAATAAATACGGTTTTTCTTTTTCGCACCATAACTTTGTCCAACAATCGATAAAACCGCCACATTCAACCCTATCGTTGGAACAAGCGCTAATTGCTCAATCCGAATCGCTATCCCGTAAGCCGCAACCGTCGATGTTCCGCCATAAAACATCACATAATAATTAATGATAAATATACCAATCGCAATCGTCGCATTATTTAATGCTGCAGGAATGCCCTGTCCGAAAAGATATTTGACGACTTTAAATGCATAAGGACTTTCTTTAAATACCTTGAACTCAAAATCTGGTGATTTTAAAAGATGCCAAAACAGATACCCTGTTCCCCCCATTTGAACAAGCAATGTCGCTAGACCAATACCGGCT
>SLQR01000057.1 GCA_007131405.1 Candidatus Izemoplasma sp. | reverse complement strand
TGTCTAATTCCTAAATTTGTTAGCCTTACAGCAGGTGGCATTGCAAATATAATCGTTGCAAATACACCAGGTGTTTCACCAATACCATAAAGTGATACCGCCGGAATTAAATAAACAAATGCTGGTAATGTCTGCATAAAATCAAGGACTGGTCGAATCACATAATCATGCAAATTATCTTTTCTTGAAGCTAAAATACCAATGGGTATCCCAATCACCAAAGCGATAAATGCCGCTGTGATAACGAGTGCAAAGGTATACAACATATCTTCCCAGTATCCAAGTGAAGCAACAAACAGTAAAGCAACCAGCATAAAAATAGTAAGCCCTAGTTTGCGACTTAGCCAATAAGCTAAGCCTGTAAATATAACAATATATATTAAATCTGGCATTAGGGTTAAGGCATTAAATATCGTATCTGTTAAGAAGGTAATAACCGCTTCAAAACCATCAAATATAAACCCGAAATTATCCCCTAAGAAATCAATAAATCGTTCAAACCAATCCCCTATTGGTATAGTTGGAAGCGGTAATAAACTACTAAGCATTTAAATCATCTCCTTCTGCTATACCACGAATACCGGCGATAACAGACACGCGAACGACAACGCCTAGTAATCGCCCCTCATCATCCGTAATAGCAATTGGATATGATGATTGTGTTGCCATTGGTAATAAATCTGAGATTAAAGCATCCGGACGCGACTCAAATTCAACATCCTTAATGACTTTTTTAAGTGATTTTTCGCCTTGATCAACTAACTTACTGGCATCTTCAGCACTTACAACACCTTGGAGTTTTCTATCCTTGTCAACGACAAATACCGAAGAGATGCCTTCTTTATCCATTTTCCTTAATGCCGCTTTTGGTCCTTCTTTCGAGTTCACTACCGTTAATGGTTTTTTCATAATCGATTCCGCTTTGATGACACGCGCACGATTAACATTCTCAACAAAATCACGAACATAGTCATTTGCTGGCGAAGTTAAGATTTGTTCTGGGGTTCCGATTTGAACAACTTCACCCTCATACATTACGGCAATACGATCACCAATTTTTAAGGCTTCATCTAAATCATGCGTAATAAAAACAATCGTTTTTTGCATTTTTTCTTGAAGGGCAATAAGTTCATCTTGCATGTTTTTCTTTATTAGTGGATCCAATGCACTAAATGCCTCATCCATTAATAAAATTTTAGGGTCAAGCACAAGCGCTCTTGCTAGACCAACACGCTGTTGCATTCCACCACTTAGTTCTTTAGGATACATATCTTCATATCCTTTTAACCCAACAAGTTCCAATACTTCTTTTGCCTGAGCTCTACGTTCTTTAAGACTAATACCTTGAATTTCTAAACCATAATCAACATTTTGAATAATGGTCTTGTGGGGGAACAAACCAAAATTTTGAAAAACCATTCCCATATGCTTACGACGTATATCTCTTAATTCATTTTTCGTTGCTTTCGCAATATCTTTACCTTCTAATAAAATCTCGCCACTCGTAGGTTCATTTAATCGATTTAAACAACGAATCAGGGTCGATTTCCCACTACCTGATAAACCCATAACAACAAATGTTTCACCTTGTTCTACATTAAATGAAACGTTGTTTACACCTACTGTGTCTCCGGTTTTTTTCAAAATTTCTTCTTTTGAACTACCGTTTCGACTCATCTTCAACGCTTTCTCTGAAGTTTTGCCAAAGATCTTATAAAGGTTTTTAATTTCTAGATGGCTCATGTTGTACCTCCATAATTTTCCTCTTTTTATATAAAAAAAATGGTAACATTCGACATGAATTTTACCAACGTTTATAATCATACCATATATGAAAATTATTGCAAACTTTCTACTGTTTAATGAAAACTAACGCAAAATAGCTTAAACCCCTTTTTATAGGGCACAAACGTAACAAGAACATTTTGTGTATGCTGGCGATGGCATGGTGATTAACACCCCATCATTGAGTAAAAACGTTTTCTTAACTTCTTTGCAACGAAAAACTCATATACTAAATACTTTGTGTAGCATTGATAAATTAGATCCTTTTCTTGCGAATGTTTATACATACTTTGTAGCCGTTATTCTTACTCTATTTGAAGCCTGCCTGAATAGTTCATTTTTAGTATATAAATAAGCGGATTCGTATTCAATGGTTCCATCTAGTCAAGTTCGTATCATTCGTCATGAGATTTTTCTGATGGCTTTCAATCTTTTTAATCGCCCAATTATAATGACTCGATGTTGCACTTACGCAGTGTGATCCCAAAGTGCTTCCTCCTACCCAATGAAACTCACTCTTAGAAAACAGCTCTTCATTTGAAAACCGATGAATTAATGCCATAACATCAGCGTGTGATTGCTTAAACATTGCATAGGCATCATTCAATGAAGTCTTTTGATGTTTTTCTAAAAACATGACATTCATTTGGCCATATGTTCTCCAGTTGTATGGTGATGGTAAAAAAGAGCTCTGTTTTCCATCCAAATTGGATAGAACCCAACTTAATAGAAGTTGATGCCACTCGAATAAATGGATTAATACATCTCTTAAATTCTTATCTCTTTGCCAATGAGCTTGCTTTTTTGATTTATTCTGTGAAAAATCAAAGGGGCGTGAAAGTTCTTCTTTCGTCATCGTACTTATCGTGCGGTTAAGTTTGTCAAACTGACTTAACGCTTTGTCAATTAAGTCGGTTTTTGTTTTAGGTCTTGCCATCGTTATCTCCACCTATAGTATTTTTAGCTTCGTGGTAAATTTTAATTGTTGAATGCCAAAGAAGAACTATCATTTAGATTGTCATCGTTTAACTACGTTTTTTTACTTTATTAGTGATTTTGAAAAAATGTTTGATGGTTGGTGTACGTATCTCGAGATAGTTCAAATTCTACACTCGTTCTTTTTTGACCAAGTTGATCTGTCCAATGATCTTTATTCACTTTCGTCTTTTGAAAATAAAGTGAGCTGTAAACATGTTGTGCCCGCGTGTTTTCAATCATCGTATCTAACCATATCTTGGTGATGTCAAAGTGTTCAAATAAGAACATAATCAGAGACTTTAGGGCTGATTTTCCTATCCCTTGTCCTTGTTTCATTGTCTCACAAATTTTAATTCCGATGGTGGCGGTTTGATCGTTTATTTTATACGCCATTTCACCAATGGGGAGGTGATGACAATCTTCGATAATCCATAGAACATCTTCAGGCTTCTGAGTTTCTAACCTGCTCGCAAGTTTTGGTACATCCGTCTTCAGTCCGTGAGGAAACCCCGCGTGTTCCATGACCGACCCATCTGCCCACCATTTAGCAAGGGTAACGGCATCACTTTTTACAGCTTGACGCAAATAGCCATTTTTTAGTGGTAATATCATCATTGTTTCCTTTCTAATTGTATTAGGAATTCTCTATTAACAACCCAAGGTTTCATAACTCATGCTTCGCTCTTTGTTCTCTAAACAAACCAATTAGCGAATCAATTTAAACAGTGTTGAAAGTTCGGTTTTTGAGAGTTCACGGTATGTTCCAACAGGGACATCTAAGTGGATGTGCATAATTCGAACTCTTTTAAGCGATACAACCTGATAATCAAAGACCTTACACATACGTCGAATTTGGCGGTTAAGCCCCTCTGTAAGAATAATCTTAAATGTTTTCTCGCCTGTTTGCGTTATGTTACACGGTTTGGTGACAGTATTAAGTATCGGAACCCCGTTCGCCATTTTCGTGATAAAATCACGCGTTATTATTTTATCGACCTCAACAACATATTCTTTTTCATGATTGTTTTCCGCTCTTAATATTTTATTGACAATATCGCCATCATTTGTCATCAATATTAATCCTTCACTGTCTTTATCTAATCGACCAACATGAAAAATACGTTCTTTATAGTTAATAAAATCAATCATATTGTCTTTGATTTTAAGATCGGTTGTTGAAGTAATGCCTACAGGTTTGTTGAAGGCCAAATAAACAAAATCATTTTTTTTCGCAATGATTTTGTCATCGACAGTAACCTCATCTTCTTCTGTTACCTTCGAACCAACTTGAGCAAACTGACCGTTTATTTTTACCCGGTTTTGCTCGATTAATCGGTCGGCTTCTCTTCTTGAGCAATGCCCTGATTCGCTTATATATTTATTTATTCGTGTCGCCATTTTATTCACCTTCTAAAGTTATCGCATTAAAAATACATTCTATATACTCGATACGTAAGTTTGCTTGATGCACGTGCAGCTGTTTCTAACACGATTTAATCATATCATAGCATTTTCACTTAAAAAAGTCTTATTGGCAATTTAGGGTTTTTTTCACACAAAAAATAAAAAGTAAGGGAAGGGTGAATAAAATGAAAAAGTTATTACTGTTTACGTTATTTATGTTCGTAGGATTCGTCATAATCGGTTGTGAGCGCACTGAAGATGTTCTTTCTGAGAACGATGGCGTTTATGATTCTCATTACGATAGGTTATATCACCGTGGAAAAACGGTCGATGTAACTGATTTTGACTATACACTTAATACAACGACTGAACCCGACTATGCAGATGATGACCGTGAATTGATTGACACGAGTGGGTTAAGCGATGATGATATCATCAATATACCAAGTGAATCTTTTGAACAAGCCATCCGTGACTATTACGAATTCGAAGGCGATATTACCTTTGATGATGTACGTTATATCGAAGAACTTAACCTTTGGAATAGAGACATTTATAGTACTGCACGCATTGAGTTCTTTGTATCATTAGAAAGTCTTATGTTAATGAACAATTATGGATTAACATCCATCAATGGTGTTCAGGCTCTATCTAACTTAGATACTTTGTCCATTGATGAGACGCTTGTAAAAAATATTGATTATCATTTACCTGCTTTAACTGTTCTTGATGCACGCTACACAATGATTGACCTTGATTCAGAAAACTTTTTAGACATGGTTAGAACCAATTTTCCATCACTACGATACTTATACATCCCGTCAACACCTACAGTACTTGATCGTGCTATGTACGATGCTGTTGAAACATTAAGTGAGGAACGGTTTTTTATGTTAAGCGTTAACCCTGAACAAGTCAATTATAACGAGCTTAGTCATGAAGACTTTATAATCCTCGATGAAGATGGTGCAATCGAATGGTATCATCGAAATATCATTAATTTCTATATTGAAACAAGCGATAGCGATCAAACATATGGACCAATGATCACTCGTTTTTTTGATGTCCATGACACAAACGAATCCGAAACTCTTATGACATTGCTAAACGAATGGGAAACAACAATCGGTGCCCATAATGCAGATTCAGAGTTAGCAAAACTGTTAATTATTTATGATTACTTCATCAATACCAATACGATTGATGAAGACGGCAGTGATTTTATTGTCGACGCATTAGATAAAGAAGCTGTTAATTTAGAAACGGCTTATAAGACCCTTGCGATAGTTCTAAACCATCATGGTTTCACTGCTTACACAGATCAAATACCTCAACTTCTTTGGGCCCACAACCATTTGTAAGTTTCTTAATGGTCAATTACGAGGGGGTTTACTACAGAATTCTTCTCAATGAAGATAGTCCTTATCTTCATTTCATGTTAGGTGCTGTCCGTACGTTTAGCGTTATAAATGCGTTAAGAATCAGTAATCCACCACCAGAAGAAGAAAACTATCCAGACCTCCCAATTTATTATGCTATTTATGATTTGGACCGTGGTTTAATTGAAGAAGCCGCAAAAAGTTTTAACTTTGATTTGGTACGAAACGACATTTAATTTAACAACATAAAAGGCTCTGTGAATAAATCACGGAGCCTCTTTTTATGTACACTAATTAATTATTAACTGCTAAGCATAAATGATTTATAGATGACTTAATTCCATAAAAGTTCTCTTCCATTAAAGCGACCATCCCAAGGGACAAAGACATCTTGTGTTTGTAAAATTTTATCCTCCCATGAATAACTTGTTGTGCCAGGTGGGAACGTCACTAGGAGGAACCAATCCGCGTTCTCAGGCAGTTCAAACGTAAACGATCCATGTTCTAAAGTGCCTTCTACCCACTGTCCTGAACTACCTTCTTGCCACGCCCATGCAACCACAACACGGTCCCCAATAATAGCTTCATCAAGGTTTTCAATAATCACCGATTCAACAGGTTCTCCAGCTTTAATGTATTCGTACTCTCTCACAACTTTAAAGTCTTCATACCACACTTCTAACGTCAGTGTAATCGTTGCATTTAAGTCAGGGTGACTTAATACAACCTTTTCACCGTTTGTGAATGCTTGCTTTTCGCCACCGTTGATTCGGTAATAAGCTTCGGTTGTATTATGTTCAAATAGTGTAATTTGCTTTGTGTCTGTAAATGCAGTATTTAATCCTTGATCGGATACATAGGTTGCAGGGAGCGGCTGATTTGGATTAAAGTAAATAACAGCGACATCACTCTCATCAAAGCGACCACTTAACCTTCCATTCTCGACCGTAAATACATTGCCTGAAATATAATCACGGTAATGACCATCGGGTAAATGCGTAACATGGACATTACGCGCATTGCGATCGCCATCAACGTTAACCATTAAAACACCTTGGATATCCTCATTAAATCGCTCGTTAATGTAATAGCCGTCTTGTGTGGCTATGTGTTCATCGGTTCCAACAAAAAAATTATTGAAGCGATTAATCTCTGTAATCGGTTTTGATTGCCATGTGTACGTCCCTACATCCCCCATTAACGTATTGGATAATGGTCGCGCAAAATAAAGGACCGTCGCATCTTTTCTTGACGCTAAAACAGCGTACGTTTTTGTCATTAGCGATTCTTCTTGATGGTTTGTATGGCCACCTGCGTAATCATCATGTGATTCTGCCCACAAAACAGTTTGACGGGCTGAAACATCATCATGAAACTGAATGTTTTCTAACGAATTAACGTTACCTACTCGAACAGCGTTGCGCACAGCATCTGATATTTGGTTTATCGTGATCCCCATATAAGGCATGTAAGAAGCATAACTTCGATTTGCGCCGACCGTGTTTAAAATTTCACCGTAGATAAATAAATCTTCATCCGCATATTCTTGCACAGCTGTTATTACATTCGGCCAAAAATCACTCGCATACTCACCATCATCCGGTGTCTCAATATGTTTTGCTGCATCAAAGCGGAACCCACCAACACCTGCATCGACATATGCTTTAAGTAAATGAATGACTCTCGCTTGAACTACTGGCTCTTCAGTCTTTAAGTCTGGAAATCCACCTATAGCCCCTCGAGTTACCGCAAAAATCGAGTTATCATTCGCAAAACCATTTCCAGTACGTATTAGGTTTTGATTATATATTTCAGGTTCAAATAACGCCACATTCGGATTTAACGATTCATTCGTTCCTCCTCCTAAATGATTCGCAACGACATCCACAATAATCGTAATTCCATACGCTTCCGCAGCACTCGTTAATGATATGAGGTCTTCGAGTGTTCCCAATGAATGGTTTTCTGTGGCAATGTCAAACCCAAGTGGTTGATAAAGTTTCCACCAATTACTTCCCCATAAACCTTGTCCAAAATAATCTTTTTGCGGTTGCATTGGCGAGATTTGAATGGTTCTAAACCCAGCAATGGCAATAGCTTCTAACTCCGACTCTATCGTCTTCATGGACCAATTCCAAGCATGTAAAATCATCCCGTCTTGAACTTTTTCAGGTAAATACCCTTCACTTACCGTTGGGTCTTGAAAAGAAAATTGGTCATCGAGTTCTATGACTTGTTCAGTTCGAGCACACGCAAACAATAGAAACGCCATCACACCAATTAATAATATCATTACATTTTTTCTCATTAAATCCTCTCCTTAAATCCGGACTTATCTAGCATTTATTATACGCCTTTTGTGCCTTTTTAACTATAATATAATATACACCTTATTTTCTTATACAACAATAGGCTATGTTTGAATACTTCTACTCTCATTGTCAAGTCGGGAAAAATTCGCTTGACTAATACTAATTATTGTCGACTAACATTGTGATGACCTTACTAAAACCATCTTTATCAATGACTTCTAATTCATCATTGGGGGCCAAATTTATTTTATATAGGTAGGTTAAAAGGGGGGGGGTAATCGATCACCCGTATAATAAACTTCTCACCTGGATTCTTATTACGCAATGACTCTTTATAAGTGTGACCGCCCCGATATCTTTTTCCTCATCGCATCCGCATGTGCTTCCGCATCATCTTTATTGCCGTGCATTCGCATACCTTCTAAGTAGTGCTCATACCAATCAAAACGCACCTGCTTTTCAGCAGGTTTCTTTTGTATGGATGACCACAAGGATTCCGAACGACTACTCGCTTGTGGGGTATTAGTTGAATCGGATTCTTGATGGTTTCGTTTAGTTGTTTTAACTATTTTGATCGTGTCGATGTAGTGCATGAATAGTTCACGGTTTAAAACGACATACATTTTTTCTTTAATATAGAGTTCACCTAACTCTATGGCCGGTTCATTTATGGCTTGAGCAATCGTATCAAGTGCCTTATAGAGTTTTAAATTATGGCTATTATCCATTAATAGAAAGTACTTATCTTTAGTTCTTAGCATCTTACGAATAACTTTGTAGTCACGTGGTGATATATCGATAGTATAAACCTGTTTACTCTTTTTATGTTCAAAGGATAAAGTCCCGCCGTATGTTTCAAATTGCATAAGTGTTTTCAGTCTTCTAAATTTTCCCATATGTACTCCCTTGTAGGTGATATTTTAAGTTTATAATTACCGATGAAACTTTAGATATATTTATTCGTTCTATTCCGCTCTCGTAAAAATCCGTTCCTACACAAACCTTCCTCGTAAAACGTGATTATTACTAGCAAATTTTTCTGTGAAATCTTCTACAGAGTCTTGTATATTTAATCCATTCAAACGAATCGAATACGGGAAAAGGCATATAGAACAATGTCGTTGTATATCCATGAGCTTCATTCTTATCGCAGCGCCAACATGCTCCAATCTAAATATATCATAATTATCAAGAAAATATAGACTAAAAAGGTGATTTTCATGCTCGAATAGATAAAACATTCGGTAATAATCGTCACCTTTAAATAGCGTTCAAACGCATCCACAAAATTGGCGTGATTGAGAACATATCGATCGGGAAAGTATTCTTTATCGAGGACCCTAAAAGTGACATATTCCGCATCAATTTTCGTACTGACTCTAACACGCCTAACAT
>SLQR01000027.1 GCA_007131405.1 Candidatus Izemoplasma sp. | reverse complement strand
TTTCGAAGATCAATTACCTTAAGCATCAAAATCACCTTCTAACAACGCGTTTAGTCGTTCAGTAATATCTCTAATGCGTTCATAGTTGAAGCGATAACTCACGCGATTAACAATCGCTTTAGCACTTACTTCCATCATATCTTCAATAATGGTTAGCCCATTGGCTTTTAAGGTATTGCCTGTTTCAACGATATCAACAATGATATCCGATAATCCGAGTAAAGGGGCTAGTTCGACCGAACCATTGATTTTAATAAGGTCTATTTTTTGTGCACGCTTTCGAAAGTACGCCTTGGTTACATAAGGGTATTTTGTGGCAACGGTTAGCACGGTATCTTGCGTTTGATTTAATAGGCTTGAATCAAACCCAGCAATGGAAAATTTGCATTGACCAAAGCCTAAATCAGCGACCTCGTAAACATCGGACTGTTGTTCCATGATGACATCACTTCCGATTATACCCATATCAGCAACGCCTTTTTCAACGTAAGTAATAACATCGACGGGTTTGACCATGATGTATTGAATAGCGGAATCATCAATAAACGTCAGTTTACGTGTTTTTGTAGAAACATTATTGGCTAGACCGATGGCTTGTAATTGTTTTATTGCACTTTCCCCCAATCGGCCTGTGGGGAGTGCGATGGTTAATTGTGTTTTCATGCTAATTCATAACCTCCTTTATAAGATCGTCTAATGCCAGTGAAAAGCCAATGGCAGGAACCGCTTTTTTGTAGCCCATTGAAAGCGTATCATAACGTCCACCACTTAATACAGGTGTTGGAATGCTTGGTAGATAGCCTTTAAATATGATCCCATTATAATAATCAAACTCACTTACCATGCTTAAATCAAACGTTAGTTGTGTGTTGCTAAGTGCATCGCCATAGACCTTTAATCGATTGATGCTGTTCTTTATGGTTTCGGGTAGTGCAACCGTATAAAGTTTTTCTTGTATATGCTTAAACGATCCTTGTAAACGTGTAAGCATGAGTAAGAAATCTTTATAGGCATAATCATTTAAGTACGTGTTCACAAAGTGCTTTAACGCATACTGATTTTTTTGGTAGAGAATTCGTTTCAACTCATCAATTAATTCAGTCTCTAAGGACACGGATTCAAAAAGAACATTTAAAATGGTTGCGTCACTGACTTCAACTTGATACGGCAAAGCATAAGCATCAAACAATTTGATTACAAGCTGGATAACATTGAGATCAACGGTTTCACTTTCCGCACCGATGTACTCAACACCAAATTGCTTTTGCTCGTTAATGCCTTGTGAAGTCTGTGAAAAAATCGTTTCGTTGTAAAAGACTTTTAATGTCATGCCGTTATCCCACTTTGGAATTAAACTGCTAATAATGGATGTTGTTACGTCTGGTCGTAACACTTTTACAACGCCTTCATTATCAATGAGCTTAATCATGTTCGCTTTATTGATACGGCGATGTTTTTCACTGAAACGATCATAGTTTTCTAAAAAATTTGGTTCAATCATTTGATAGCCTTTTTGAATCACAAGGTTTTCGAGTTTTTTGATAATTTGATACTTGTTTTGATAATAATTTAGTGTGTCTTGTACAGATAAATTTGTCATAATAGCCTCCTATAAAATAAAAAAATCGAGTGGCTTATACCACTCGATTCTGTGTAGATTCATCGATAGATACAAGCACTTATGCACGACAATAAAGGCTTGTATCTAACGTATTGTTAAATAGCAAACCGGTTCATGTGATGATGATGCATAAGTGTTTGTAATGTTTTCATAGCATTGCCTCCAAGCAATAAAAAAAGCTGGATAGACTTACCTATCCAGCTAATGTATTTTTAGTGGTAGATACAAGTCCTCATTTTCATAGCGAAATAGGCTTGTATCTGCGAACGCAATGTTCTTAGATCAAACCTTGGTTAAATGATGATGGACTTGTACATTATTAATTGATTGCATATGGATTGCCTCCATTAATGTTGATTTTTTTTAGTATAGCACTGTCAAAAAAGATTTACAAGGAATTTGTTTTGTTAAATTTAAGAAAGCATTTTCATTACTCGATGATTTGTGCGTTATCACGTAATGAGGTGTTTAAGGTGTCTAAATCAATGTCTTTTTCATAATCGATATTGCTGTAACCGAAGCCACTGATTTTATAAAATTGTTGTAGAAAGTGTTTGGTGCCTTTAAGGTCGAAAAGCGTGTTGTCATCAAGTGAATGCATTAAATTATTTGTCGCTTTTTGAATCGAAGGTTCCATTTCAATGTGATCCACACGGATACGGTTCTCTTTGTCGGTTAAACGATTTTCACCATAGACCATGTCTTTGAATAAACGGTATTTATGCGCAAGAATGGATTCGTGTTTATCCGCTTTTAACATGACGTCATATAAACACGACACATAAATGGGCATTTGTGGAATAAAGATGCTGGCTTTTGAGACAACCGCTTTACTTGATGATATTAAGGCTTCACCTTTATAGGTTTTTGCCAATAAAGTATTGAGCGTTTTGGCCTTTTGTTCTAAGTCGGTTTTTGCTTGACCAAGGGTCCCGTGGCGATAGACGCTTTGGGTGGTTGGACCACCAATGTAGGTATAGGCGATGGTCTTCGCTTGTTCACTTAAAACTTCGGCTTTATCGAGATAATTTATCCAGTCTTGCCAGTCCGACCCACCCATGACAAACACGGTATCTTTTATTTCTTGATCGGTGGCATTATCAATGGTTATATCGATGAGTTTTTCTGACTTAATGTCGATGGTTTTTCCGTGAATGGGCTCACCCATGGTTTTTATATGGGATTGAACGATGTCACCGGTTTCTTCGTTTCGTCTTCCACCAGCTGCAAGAGAGTAGATCACTAAATCAACATGACCAAAGGTCTCTTTGATGGTTTTGGTGATGATTGCTTTTGTTTCTTTACCAAAAGCATCCCCAAGAAAATCAATGTGAGTCGTGTTTGTTTCGTTTGCGTGTTTTTGAAAATAGAGATTATTCCAATAGCCGGCCGAACCGGTACGTTTTCCTTTGGGTCCGGATTCATAGGAAACATTGATGGTGTTTGCATTTGCACCAAAGGCAAGGGCAATACGACTTGCAAGACCATACCCAGATGACCCACCTATAATAAGAACATTTTTTGGTCCTTTGAAGGGAGGTGAGGCTTTTGCTTCTTTGATTTGTTCTAGGACAAATTGTTCACTGCCTAGTGGATGTGCATTCGTAAAAAAGTTGCTGCGCATTGAAGGTTTTATAATCATTGTCATTCTCCTTTTTACATTATCATTCGTATTATAGCATATTTTTATTCATTGACGGTTAAGTTTACATAGGAACGAATAAGACAATCAATTACTTGGTGTTTACAAGAATTTAAATTTACCTGAATGGCAATCACTTAAAATGTCTTTAACATTAAGATTAGATTGATGTATAATGATAACTATAAGTAAAAAAATACCATAGATAGAGTTGTAGTTAAAGCCAATGCAGTTTAGCCTTAAGCCGATGGCTACTTCAAAGTGGAGGGATGTTCATGTTTTGTAGAAAGTGTGGAAAACAAATTGATGACGAAGCCGTTGTTTGTATTCATTGTGGAGTCGCGACGAACCCGCAAAGCGCAATAAACAATGATCCTTTAGCAAAATCAAAACTTGCTGGGGGTTTATTTGGTATTTTACTTGGTGGGTTAGGCATTCATAATTTTTACTTGGGCTATACCACTAAAGGTGTTATTCAACTAGTCTTAACACTTGTAGGTTGGGTCGTTATTGTTGGCCCCATTATCGCGGCGATTTGGGGATTAATCGAAGGGATTATGATTTTAACGGGCAGCATTGATCGTGATGCATCAGGGCGTTTGCTTAAAGAGTAACTGATGTCATTTATTAACAGCTGAAAACATGATGGCATACATCATGTTTTTCTATGCCGAAAAAGAATGTGAAATGAGGAATAAAATGATTGAGTACAAGTATACGGATGATACAGAGTATAGTCAAAAAATACTGCATACATTAAGAAGTTATAATCGAACCTTTACTGGTGGTGTCGAACCAGAGTCGCTTTATATTTATGTTGTGCGTAAGGATAAATTGGTTGGGGCTTTAAAGGTGGGTTATTTTTGGGATTGGGTATCCGTTGGCGATGTTTTTTATGAAGATACGGATATTTTAAAAACACTGATGCAAGAAGCTTGGAAATACTATGGAAAAAAAGCGATTGGGATAAAACTTTTTACCCCAGTTAAATCACGATATGATGACTTTGTGCGTGTTGGTTTTGAACCAATAACAGTGGTGAAGAACATGGGCAACAGTGACTACTATTACGCAGATTTACATACCTTTGATTATCATGAGCATAACGATCACATAATAAGTGACTCTGAGCCGATTCAAACGTACCAAGAAATTCTTGAAGCAGAAACAAAAGCGTTTAAAGCGCAGCATAACATAAATGGGTGCCAGGATACGATTCAAATTGTGGCACTTAATCAAGGTGAGTTTGTTGGTGGTGTTCAAGGCGAAGTGTATGATGGGTCTTTATACATAAGCCGTATAGCGGTGCTAGAAACTTACCGTCATAAAGCGGTAGGGAAGACGTTAATGCTTAAAGCAATCGATGAAGCGAAAAGACGCGACTTGTCGGTCGTTGAACTTGGAACGTGTGACTTTCAAGCAAAAGGGTTTTACGATAAATTAGGCTTTTCGGTTGTACACACTCGATTAGATAGTCCAAGAGGTTATAATGCGTATACGATGTTAAAACGCTTATAATATTTATAAAAAAAGAACCCAGAAAAAATGCTAGGTTCTTTTTTTTATTACGTAGAATGTTTCTAGTACGAGTAAACTCCACGGTTTAACGCGTCACGTATGGCGGATACGATTTTGTTCGAGCGAATCGTTGCACCAGTAAAGTTGTCAACATCATCTAGCCCTAAATCACCAGGTGTATATAAATCTTCTAATGCTTCGCGAATGTCTTTACCAACTAAGTACTCAAATGCGTCCTCGTGTTGTCCGCGAATCCCACTGATTGTCGGATCGTCTGATGTGCGGTAGTCAACACCATTGTATGCTAGTTGTCTAAAGCTAACTGATGTAACTACGTTATCTTCAAGGTCAAACTGAACAACAACTTGAACTTCGTCACGGTCGACATAAATTCCACGATAACGTCCATCTTCGTAACTTGTTTCAGTTTCACCTTGACAAGCAGCCAATGTAAAGGTAAGTACAAATAATCCTAAAACTAAAAATAATCTTTTCATAAATTAATGCTCCTTTCAATTCTATTTTACATATAAATTGTATCACAGATATTCGATTGTAAAATAGTGACAAATGTCCCTAAATTTAAACGTCCCTTCTGCGCATATAGTAGGAGACGGCTTCAGAACGATTCGATACGTTGATTCGTTTATAAAGGATACTTAAATAGTTACGGATTGTTTTTTCAGTCAATCCAAGGATGGATGCGATTTCTTTATTGGTTTTTCCTAAACAAAGCAGTTTTAAGAGTTCAACTTTTCGATGAGATAGATTTGAAAATGCGCTTATCTTGTGGTTGTCGTCATTCTTAAGTAGAGTGACTTGATCGTCATAGACATGGTCACCTTTTAATATTCGATCGATTGCTTGTAAAAGATAGTTAAAATTTGTGCTTTTTAACAGGTAACCATCAACGTCTAATCGCATAGCTTCATTTGCGAGATGATGGTCTATAAATCCGGATAAAATGAGTACTTTTGTTTTGGGCCATGTTTTTTTTAACTGAATAAGGCCTGTAATGCCACTTTCATGGTCGAGTTTCAAATCCAAAATAATTAAATCAATGGTCCGGTTGCTTTTCATAACAGTATACATGTCATCTAATGTTCCAACACTTGCCACGACGTCTAGATGATCAACATCGCTTATTAATGATTCTAACCCAGTGCGGACAATACGGTGATCATCAACAATCATTAGTTTTTTCATGATGTACCTCCATTGGAATATAAAATGTGATGGTTGTGCCTGTTTTCAGAAAATGCGACTTGTGTGTTGATTTCAGGATAAGTTTTCCGTTTAATGTGTCAATACGATCTTGCATTGCCGTTAAACCAATGTGTGAAGAAGGTGTTTTTTGCTTTATATTGAAGCCCATGCCATCATCTTTAATCACGACTTTTAAGTAGTTGAGTTCTTGGCGAAGGGATAAAACAATGGTGTTTGCTCTGGCATGTTTGGCAATATTCATGAGCGCTTCTTGAATAATGAAATAGATATGCATCACAACCGTTTTGTTTAATGAGAGCAAGTTGTTTTTATGTAAATGATTATGATAAGATAGATGCACTTTTTGATCATGAAAAAGTTTATCAATAAAATTCTTAATGGTTTCATCTAACGTACTCGGTGAAACAAAGTTGGAGTCGTTCCCTTTTATAATATTGCGTAACGATTGAATGTTATCTTCAATTAACTGATTTGTCTCCTTACAAAGGGCATCAACCGAAGCGTCAGAGACGCGGTGTTGAATCTTGTTTATTTGCATACTTGTAACATAAAGCGACTGAATAATTTCATCGTGAATCACAAAGTTAATTTTTGATGTATAATCTTTGTCTTTATTTGACGTGTAAGCCTGGTTCATCAATGTCTTGACTTCCCATGAGAATGATGTAAAGACTAGACGAATACTCAAATAGATGAACAACCCAACAATAATTTTTAACACCTGTATTGGAATATTAAATGTATCGATAAACCAATTGTTGTAAAAGACGTTTGCTGGAAAGAAATGCGCTTGACGAACAAAAAGGCCATCAAGGATACCGTAAAACAAGATGGTGAATCCAAAAAGAATGTAATAATACATCCATGTTTTATTCAATGCTTTTACACGGTACCCATGATAAAACATCGCTGCACTCGTAAGTAGGGCGCCAGGTAAAGCCATGAAATAACGTAATGTTATGATTAAGAATGCCGGATTATTGTATAAGTAGTTCATACCAAGGACAAAAATAATGCGGTAGAATAAAGCAAGCCATATCCCGTAAACAACTAACAAAGCGATAAAGAAAAATTTTGAAATAAATTGATTAAAAAACATCGATACACCAAACTGTATTAGCATAATGAAAGAAAATCCTTTTAACACGCGTCCTAGGTAAAAAGCAACAATACGGTATTCATCAAATACCTCCGCAAGACGTAACATGGTAAGCCATTCGGATAACCCATGGGCCAACCCAAATAACCCGATGTAGATAATGGAGTTGGACAAAGGAAAAATGCTCTGTGTTTTACGGTATTTACTGACACTATAGAGGCCAAATAAAATAAACACAAAGCCATAAAGTAAATAAAGAAAAATATATAAATCATTCATAAACAAAACCTCAATATCGATTATAATAGAGACTAAGTCACATTATACCATTTAATTGTCTAGTCACAAAGACCCATAATCAAATTGAGATTTAATCTCGAAAAAATACGTAAGCATAAAGGAAAGGAAAAAATGAATAACATAAAAACGATATGGATTCAATCAGCACTTGATGAACACTTTAAGCCCCTTTTTAAAGCGTACTTTAAAGAATTTGGGTTGGATATGCCAGAACAGGGGTTTATGGCCATGGACCGCGATGTACAAGCATACGATATGAAGATTGTGATGCTTTATCAATCCCAAGAACCCATCGGTTTTTGTTTGTTTCAAATTGATACATTGGATAACCCATGGTGTATGCATGAAGGAGCTGGTGATATTCGCGAGTTCTATATTAAACCAAGCCATCGAAAGAAAAATCTTGGAACGTATTTGTTTCATGAAGTGAGACAGTATTTTCTTAAAGAAAACGTAAAAGACATCTATCTAACAAGCGATGATACTGGCGATTTTTGGAAAAAACTTGGTTTTGTTTTTACTGGAAAAATCATCGAAGAAAACAACAGTGAAGAGTATCACCTTAAGTTATAATCGTTCAATCAAGGATAGAACCTGATCTCCATCAATCATGAATAAAACAAGAAGGTTTTCTATGGTTTTAGAAGACCTTCTTGTTTATTGGATGATTATACAATGTATTTAAAAGACGATTAAACACGACAGTTAATCCATTGAACGAAATAAGATGGTGTATGTTTCATCGTTTCGTTTATGGATACCATTTGGCTTAAAACCGAAACGGGTAAAAAAAGTCTGACTTTTCAGATTGTGTTCATGACATAATAAAACGATTGTGTTGGCGTCAAGCAGTGGACGGGTCTTAATGTAGTTTAAAACATGATCAAACGCTTTTTGTCCATACCCTTTTTGTTGATGGGCTTTATCGATCATAAAGCCATCAATCATGTAGACATCTTTCTCAAGGTTATAAGGAGGAGTGTTTTCAGGAACATAGACTATTTTTGTAAAGCCAATCGGGGTTGTGTCTTTATAGATACCTAAAACCATATCAGGGAAGTTCGATTTTAAGTTGACATAAGCTTGAGCGATGAAGGTAGCATTGTTTACTATATAGGGCTTTTGCTCGTCTGAAACCGTTAAATTGATTAGGGTCCAAAAGTTGTCCCAAGTTATTTCTTTTAATGAAATCATTGTATCCGTCCTTTATCTTATGAAATCACTTTATAAGTACAGTTTATCATGATTTACATAAATTGGAGGGACCTTTTTTTATGCAAAGTCATTGCATTGTGATTAAATGCATTGATAATAAAGATATACGAGATGGTTAAGGATGATACCTATGCAGAAGAGAGAAAAAACCCTTGCGAAAGGTGATATTAAGCATCAACTGCGTAAGATTGCGGTACCCGCAGCGTTTGGTTTTTTGTTTAGTACGCTTTTTAATGTTGTCGATAGTTATTTTGCTGGACAAATTGGAACGGATGCCATTGCGGGGATGACGCTTTCATTTCCCGTGTTTTTCCTTATGATTGCGATTGCCTCAGGTATAGGGAATGGGTTAAATGCTTTAGCCGCTATTGCGATTGGTTCAGAAGACAAAGAGCAGTTTCATGCGCTGTTTAAAAATACGCTTTATATTGCGATCGCGTTTGGGGTATTAATTCCGGTATTTGCTCCGTTTTTTGCCAGGTTGCTTTTTTCGATGCAAGGCGCTGAAACTGTTCCTCTTGATTATGGAATGCGTTACATCACGGTAGTGATGATTGGTTATATTTTCTTTATGCTGAATTTTGCGCTCAATGGGATGCTTTACGCTCAAGGAAATTCCAAACCGTTTCGAAATTTTCTTATTCT
>SLQR01000111.1 GCA_007131405.1 Candidatus Izemoplasma sp. | reverse complement strand
TGCAATTGCACGTTTACTCAAATCGATGGGCATTCATAAAATTTATGCTTATAACAAAGATGGCGTGATTCAAAAAGCAAATTATGACACCTATGATTACGCCATTCAAGGTTTAATTGATGATAACATTATTGATGAAAAGCCAGGTAGAAATAAGAACACATTAGCTGATCTTATTGAAAATACAGATGTTTTTATCGGTGTTTCGGTTGGTGACTTAGTCACGGAATCGATGATTAAAAGCATGAATGATAAGCCTATTGTGTTTGCGATGGCAAACCCTGACCCTGAAATCGACCCAATAAAAGCGCACCAAGCAGGTGCCTGTATCGTCGGTACAGGACGTAGCGATTTTCCAAATCAAATTAACAATGTGTTGGTTTTTCCTGGTATATTTAAGGGCGCACTGGGTAATGGGGTTCGCACGATCACCAACACTATGAAAATGAATGCCGCAAAAGCGATTGCCTCCATCATCTCAAGGGATGAGTTAACACCGGAATATGTTATTCCATCACCTTTTGATAAACGGGTTGTTCTTGCAGTAAGCAAAGCAATAAAAAATGACTAGATAATTCTAGTCATTTTTATTGATTAATGAAAACTGATACATAATGTCTTCGACACTATCAATCCGCGATACACTAATTGCATCGTGAGATATGACGTATAAGAAATTGTTATGGATGATTGCTCGGTACGATGCATACGGTGTAAATTGAGATGTATGCGATATAAAGCCTTCTAGGACTAACCCTTCATCGTTGTCGATTGAGAAAATGAGAACGCCTTCCATTGCTTCTATGCGTGATAATACGTTGTATGAGTTAATTGGGACGATTAACATTTTGTGTCGTTGTGATAACACAATGGTGTTGTTATCAAAAAGCATTTCATTAAAATTTAACCCAAAGTCTTTATAGATAATTGTTTCATTATACATTTCTTGTGGTGAAGTAATGTCAGATACATCAAGCATAGCAATGCGAATACCATCAATCAATCCGTCCTCTTCAAAATCGAAAAGGTCAATGGATAAGATATGTTCATTATCATACGCATACACATAGTGTGAAAAAGCATCGTAATCTATCGTATCTTCATAGATTGGGTTATAAATATTCGTTAAGTTATACACGATTACCACATCGGTTAATCGGTCAACAATTAAGTACGTGTAATCATTAAAGAATTGAACTGAACTAAGATTGTGACCATCTGTATCAATATCAGTAATGCGTGATACCGTATTCATGTCGTGGTTTATCACATAGAGTCGATGTGTAATGGAATCTGTTCGTTTTTCTGTTGTAACCAAACGTAATCCGTCTTCATCAATGAGAATAGAATCATTTTGAACAAGTGCTCCCCTTACCATTTTAGTGCTATGGTAATTTAAGGTATCACTAGTATAGTTAAATTTCGTAATGGCTGTCCGTGTCATATTTACTGGTTCCGACACGGTAAACATTTCTGTTGCTTCAATAAACTCATAACTCTCTGCTAAAAGGTAAAACCCTTGGTCGGTTATTTCAATATAGTTTTTATAATCCCCAAAGAGCACTTCTTTATCGTAGCTACTGTTCTTAATATTGATATTAAGTAGTGTGGTAAAACTGTTTGGTTCTGTTCCTTCTATGTAACGAATATCTGAAATTAATGTTTCGTCTATAGTCCCATTCGCATCAATGGTTGGTAGATAATGATGAACATCCAATGCTTCATCATTAAATGGAATGTGATGGTTAACTGACACCAACAAGTTATGTTCGTTTTTATGTATTGCATCGAGGTTCCCATTGATTACATATTTTGATGATAAGGCAAAATTATCGTTTTTATCAAACACAAACACATAAGTAGAAATATTATCTCCGTTGTTTGTATTAATTGGGTGATTATATGGAAGTACACTTAATGTTTCGTACCCATTACCAACGACAACAACATAGTCTTGATCAATATAAAGTTCAATTGGATTGAAAAAACCAATCCCATCAAATACCTCATCAATATTTTTATGAATCGGGTATGTCTCATTCCCTGGGTTTACAATAACTAAACGGTCACTATTTAAGACATAAATATAACGCGTATCGTACTTCACTGTAGGCATATCATTTTCTGAATACACCGCAGCATTAAACTGAACCGTTCGTTGGGCATCAAACGCTTGAATTGATGATTCTCTAAGTGACACATTCTTGGTGAATTTTTGATGATAACTTTCGTAAATCATTGTAATATCTTCGGCATCATTCAAATGAGAAACATGGTATTCGTAAGTTATCTGTGGTGAACGAATGAGTTGGAAGAATGCTAATACCGATACGATTGGAACAATGACCATGACGCTTAATATTGCCATGCGTTTTTTCTTTTTAGCAATGTTCATGTTTCGTAAACGTTTTTGAAATGTGCGTAATTTACGATTCATTGCTATTTCACGATAGGATTTTTGAAAAAAGTAAAGCATGAGAAAAACGCTTAAAAATATCACAGATATTTGAAAGACGTTATTTAACATAAATTCTAAAAAGATTAGAAATCCATCCATGGGTGAGCCTCCTTAAATATTTAAAACTTCTTTAAAGGCTTTATAATAATGTCGATTAACTTCAACCTCATCGCCATTTTTCATAAGTAAAATCAGTTTAGAGTTTAAAGCCGGTTTAATGTAATCGATTTTATTGATGTTAACGAGTGCATATTTACTTACACGAATAAAATACTTATCATCGAGCAACTCTTCAAGTTCGTACAATTTGAGTTTGACCATGAAGCGAACCTTACTTAAAATGGCATACACTTCATCATCTTCAATCGTAAAATACTGGATATATCGGGACTCGATATTTTTTTGTCCGATTTCATTATATCCGGTGATATAAAGATCTTCACCTTTTGTAATAAGATCGAGTAATCTACTCACTTTTTCAAGATCTTTTTCTTCGAAAACTATATTAATTTTATCGTCTTCTATTAAATCTTTATCTGTGGTCAATACGTATTCATACTCAACAGAATCGCCCACACGAAGTTGAGTTCTAAACTTATCACGCTGCTTTTTAGGCACCTTCAATTTAAACATATGAAACCTCCACAGAAGTTAATATTATCGTAACACTAATCCATAAAACAAGGCATTCTTTTCGCTTGTTATACATTTATTCTACACTAAATTGCAGTGAAAATAAATGAAAAAGAACTACCCTACAGGGCAGCTCTTTGTTTTAAGTGTTCGTATATTTTTTGAATTGGCAAACCCATCACAGCATAATAGTCGCCTTCGATGGCTTCAATGAACTTAGCTGCTTTGCCTTGAATGGCATAAGCACCTGCTTTATCATAAGGTTCATCCGTTGCAATGTAGACCTCTATCTCGTCGTCAGTCATCCGCGAAAAGCGAACGGAGGCTTCTTGATAAAAATGACTTATGTTGCCTTTTTCTATTAATGTACAGCCTGTAATAACACGATGCGTTTTTCCTGATAGTTTGTGTATCATCGATCGTGCTTCATCTTTATTTTTTGGCTTTCCCAATATTGAATCGCCGATCACAACGATCGTATCGCACCCCAGCACCCGCGCATCGGGATACTTTTTAAAAACGGCAGATGCTTTTTGACTTGCTAAGTCCATGACCGCTTCTTCAATGGTTACGTTTTTATTTAATTCTTCTTCAATATCTGGCACAACAATATCAAATGCGAGATCCAACATATGCAAAAGTTCTTGTCTGCGCGCAGATCCACTCGCTAAAATAAAGTGTTTCATCCAATCACCTAATCCACATCAAAGGCATCAAGCCCTTTTTTATATTCGTGTTTAACATCGCGTTTTTCTTTGACAAAGAAGAAAACGATAAAGGCCATGAACACAAGTATGGCTGAATATGGAAATAATACACGGTAGTTATCAATACGTGCAATAGCTAGCCCTGCAACGATTGGGGTGAACGATTGCGCTAACATCGAACTTGTATAATAAAATCCAGTGTATTTACCCACATTATTTTTATGTGACATTTCCACAATCATTGGATACGAGTTCACGTTAATCATCGCCCAACCAATACCAGAAAATATAATTCCAATGAAGAAAAACACGCCAATCGCATTTAGACTCATGACAATAGCAAGCCCGGTAAACATAATAACTAAGCCAATGATAACTGATAATTTACGTCCAATAAATGATGCCAAAAAGCCTGCTGGCACAAAGGTAATCATTGATGAAAGTACAAGCGCTATAGTAATAATCCCAGCTAAGCCAACATCGCCGAGTACCGTTTCAGAATAGGTACTTAAAAAGGTCTCAATAGCGTTAAACGCCGCAAACCATAAAAAGACACTTACTAAAATTAACCACATGTTTTTCTTATCTCGTTTGCTTAGCGGTTTATTCTCGCCAACTTCAGCGATTGTCTGACTCATTGTTTCACCAATAATCATATCGTCTTTCGCTTCATCGACCAGTTTATTCTCTTTAATTTTAATAAAAAGTACAATCATCGCAACCAACATGAATCCACTAACAATTAAAAACGGATACAACGTGACCATTGGGTTATCCACTTGTTCACCAAAGAGAAAGACAAGTCCCCCACCAAGTATTGCACCAACATAACCAATTAAATTAATAATCCCATTCGCTCGGGAGCGGAGCGGTTTCGGTGTCACATCCGGCATTAATGATATCGCTGGATTACGGTAAATATTCATAATGATTAAAATCATAAGCATCATGATAATAACGCCGGCAAGACTGCTTAAAAGATACGCAACCGCAATAAAAGGAAAAAGAATAGCTGAGGCAAGCATCCCAAACATAATGTAAGGAATACGACGTCCAAAACGCGTACGCGTGCGGTCGGATAAAATCCCAAAAAGCGGTAACATGAAAAGCGCAAAGAAATTATCGAGTGCCATAATAAACCCGACTAATGGTGCGTCTTGAGAATCAATAATCCCTTCTGAACTAAGTAACCTTCCAAGAAAGATCGGTGTATATGTATTGTAAATTTGCCATAACATTAAGATTGAGAAAAACCCAAATCCAATATACGCTGTGCTGCGGTAATTAAGTTTCAATTCTTTCTGCATGATTTTCTCCTCATAATTGACTTAAACTTATCAATAATTATACCATATAATTCATGAAATCGCGCTGAGTTTTTCAAAGCATTCATTTCTGACGTATGGTATAATAATTTTAGGTGATCGATATGAAAGATACACTAAAAGATTCCATCGAACAGATGGAGACTATTGATAAAACAAAACCAATGGTTCTTGCATTAAGTGGCGGCATTGACTCCATGGTTCTTTTTGATGTACTAAACACAAATGGCTATTCCGTTATTATTGCCCATGTGAATCATAAGCAACGCAGTGCTTCAGATGATGAATATACTGCCATAAAACGCCTTGCAAAAACCAAAAACATTCCTTTTGAAGGACTTGTCATCGATGAAACTCTTAAAGGTAATTTTCAACATGAAGCACGAAAAAAACGACGTCAGTTCTTTAAATCTGTCGCTGATAAATACGACACAAAGTTTATTCTTACTGCTCATCATCTTGATGATCAAATCGAAACTCTTCTTATGCGATTAACGAAAGGCTATGACATTACCACTTTCAGTGCCATGGAGTCAATCTCTCAAGATGGTGATTATCGTTTTGTTCGACCGTTTCTTCACGTAAATAAAGCCGACTTAATCGAGTACGCAACGACTCATAATCTTACGTATTACGAAGATGCTTCGAATCAAGAAGATACGTACATGCGTAACCGCATTCGCCAATCGGTTATCCCTTTGTTGCTTGAAGAGAACCCAAGTTTACATGAAACATTTAAACAAACACTCAATGCTTTTTCTGATGTAAGTCAACTAGTTAATGATCTGACTTTGTCGTTTTTAAATGTCAATCAAGAACCAATCCAACTCGAGTCTTTTAAACAACAAAACCCGCTCATCCAACAACATATTCTTAAAACGTTAATTAAACAACACACAGACAATGAACACCCAATATCTCAACCCCATTTAACGATGCTTTTAACCATGCTTCTGACAACGGAAAACAATGTCGTCCATCCAATTACCGAATCGATTAACCTCCATAAGGAATATGAGACATTTTTCATCGCAAAACGTGTGCAATCGGAGCCTATATCAATTACAATAACCCAAGAGGGACTTTATCCTGTAAACAGTCATACCGCTTATCGTGTAACTCATCAGAATTTATCACATATTTATTCAAATTACATGGTATTGTGGTATAATGAAAAAGTATTTCCGCTCTACCTAAGATCGCGTCAACCCGGTGATAAAATTTTGTGTTCTTATGGACATAAGAAACTAAAATCTTTGTTTATCGATAAGAAGATTTTGCCAAGTCAGCGCGATAACATGATTGTCCTCGCGAATGACAAGGAAGTATTGTGGATTCCTTTTTTAAAAATGGCGTATAATCATGACGAAAGAAAGCAGAAAAAACTTTATATTTATGAGGTGATGTTATGCTAGATAAAGACATTGAAAGTGTACTAATATCCGAAAAAGAAATAGAAGAAATCGTGCAAAATCTCGGAACAAAAATCACGAACGATTATCAGGATAAATTTCCAATTATTCTTGGTCTATTAAAAGGCTGTGTGCCCTTTATGGCTCAACTCTTGAAACACCTAGAAATGCACATTGAAATTGCTTTTATGAACGTATCAAGTTATCACGGCGGCATGGAGTCCAGTGGTGAAGTGAAAATTGACATGGATCTTGGCACACCTGTAAAGGATCGCCATGTTCTTATTGCCGAAGACATTGTCGATTCTGGCCGAACCATTCAATCCGTTGTCAAATTGTTAAAATACCGTGGAGCAAAGAGCGTCAAAGTCGTGACCTTAATGGACAAACCAGCAGGCAGAGTTATCGACTTTGTTCCAGAATATATCGGGAAAACAATTCCCAAAGCTTTCGTCGTAGGGTATGGACTTGATTACGAAGAAAAATATCGCAATCTTCCCTACGTAGGCACATTAAAACCTAAAATTTATCTAACAGAGGAGTGACACTATGCCTGAAAAACAAATGCCACCAAAACCACCTGGAAATAAACCACCAGGACCACCAATGAATCGAACAAATCGTGTAGGAAATATCATCGTTATGATGTTAATTCTTCTGTTTGTCTTTTCAGCTATTTGGATTTTCACCACAGCGGGTGATGAGCCGGAACAATTAAAGTATTCTGATTTTATTACCCATATTGAAGATGGTGAAATAGACTCAATCACCTCAACACCAATCTCTGGTGACATCAACAAAGGTGCTCATACAATTCGTGGTACTTTTGTAACGGATGGTCCACTCGAGGGTGACCCTTTATCTGGTAAGGAATTTGTGTTAGAAGTTCCAGATGGTGCACTTAGTGAAGTTCGTGCGATGGTGATTGAATACGGTATCCAATACGAGCATGTTAGCGGAACCTCTTATGGTTTCTGGAACATTATTGTTATTTTATTACCGATTATCATGATTGTTGTTTTAATTGCTTTCTTCTTGCGTAGCAGCGGTGGCGGCAACAAAGCCTTTGACTTTGGAAAAAGCAAAGCCAAAGTACACCGTGGAAAAACCACCACATTTGATCATGTCGCTGGTGTTAAAGAAGAAAAAGAAGAATTATTGGAAATCATCGATTTCCTTAAAAACCCTAAAAAATACATCACCCTTGGTGCCCGTATTCCAAAAGGCGTTTTACTTATTGGCGCACCAGGAACAGGGAAAACACTTTTAGCTCGCGCTGTTGCCGGTGAAGCTGATGTACCGTTTTATAGCATCAGCGGTTCCGACTTTGTGGAAATGTTTGTTGGGGTCGGCGCAAGCCGTGTTCGTGACATGTTTAAAACCGCAAAACAAACAGCACCTTGTATCATCTTTATTGATGAAATTGATGCCGTAGGGCGTCAGCGTGGTACTGGACTTGGTGGTGGACACGATGAACGTGAACAAACCTTAAACCAACTGTTAGTTGAAATGGATGGGTTTGGCGTCAACTCAGGCGTAATCGTTATGGCCGCAACCAACCGTTCAGACGTCTTAGACCCAGCATTGCTTAGACCGGGTCGTTTTGACCGACAAATTACCATTAGTCGTCCTGATGTTCAAGGACGTAAGGAAATCCTTAAAGTTCATGCCCGTAACAAACGCATATCAAGTTCGGTTACCTTTGAAGAAATCGCACGCAGAACACCTGGATTTACCGGGGCTGATTTAGAAAACTTACTTAACGAAGCTGCCTTACTTGCGGCGCGTGAAAACAAACCAGCCATTAAACTTTATCACATCGACGAAGCGGTTGACCGTGTTATGATGGGACCCGCAAAAAAATCACGTGTCTTCTCAAAACGTGAGCGTAACTTTATTGCTCATCACGAAGCCGGTCATGCTGTGCTTGGTCTTAAATTAGATAATGCCAATATTGTTCATAAGGTTACGATTATTCCTCGTGGGCAAGCCGGCGGATACAATTTGATGTTACCTGAAGAAGAAGAATCCTTCTTAATGACACGCAAAAGCTTAATTGACCAGATTACTGGTTTACTTGGTGGGCGCGTTGCTGAAGAACTGATCTTTAATGAAGTGTCTACAGGTGCTCATAATGACTTCCAACGTGCAACAGAAATCGCACGCTCAATGGTTACGGAATATGGTATGAGTAGTCTCGGACCAATTCAATATGAAAAACGTTCGGGTTCTGTCTTCTTAGGCCGTGATTATTCATCCGATAAATCATTCTCCGATACGGTCGCACTTGAAATCGATAATGAAGTTCGTAAAATCATTACTGAATCGTATGATAATGCAAAAAAAGTATTAGAAGAACATATCGACTTGTTGAAACGCATTGCTGAGATTCTTCTTGAAGTTGAAACCCTTACAAAAGAAGACATTCTCGAAATCGTCGAAACCGGCTCACTCGAGTGGTGGGATAAGAAAAAAGCAAAAAATGAAAACGGTTCTGACCCGAAACCACAAGAAGCATAAACATACTATAAAAGGGTGCTGAGCACCCTTTTATTAAGAATGGAGACTTTCATGAGACTCGATAAATTTTTAAAAGTTTCACGTATTATTAAACGGCGAACCATTGCAAAAGAAGTGGCTGACAAAGGACGTGTTTTTATTAATGACCGTCCGGCAAAATCAAGCACATCGGTCACAGTTAATGATATAATTAAGATTCAATATGGCAATAAAACACTCATCGTACGTGTATTAGAACTCCAAGACTCAACCAAAAAAGATGATGCGAAATCAATGTTTGAAATTCTTGAAGAGCAATACCATACCAATA
>SLQR01000010.1 GCA_007131405.1 Candidatus Izemoplasma sp. | reverse complement strand
TGTTTCAACTTGCATCCGATTAAAGAAAGCCGTATTCTGATGAACTTTGATGGGTCGTTTTCAAACGTGATTACACTTGCCCATGAACTCGGGCATGCCTATCACGGGGACCGTATTTTCCGTGAAGCGATTCTGAACGCAAGTTATACTATGCCAGTGGCTGAAACGGCATCGACTTTATGTGAAACGATTGTTAAAAAGGCAGCGCTTGCTGACTCTGAAGGTGAAGAACAACTCTTTATCTTAGAACAATCGCTCATGGGAACGACTCAAGTGATTGTTGATATTCTTTCGCGTTTTATCTTTGAAAAGAATGTCTTTGACGCACGTCAATCAACCCCGATTTCAGCAAACAAACTAAAAACGATGATGCTTGATGCCCAAAAAGAAGCGTATGGGGATGCAATGGATCAAGAGAACCTTCATCCGTATATGTGGATTAACAAAGGGCATTACTTTAGTGGGTCGTTAAGTTTTTATAATTACCCCTATGCCTTTGGGTTACTCTTTGCGAAAGGGCTTTATGCGAAATTCCAAGAACAAGGCAAAGCGTTTGCCGAAGACATTGACCATTTACTGCAAAAAACGGGTCAGATGTCGGTTGAAGATGTTGCGGCGCTCGTTGGTATTGATGTCACCGATGAAGCCTTCTGGGATTCAAGTTTAGCGGTCATCAAAGAAGAAATTGATTTATTCTTGAAAATTACTAAGTAAAAAGGGATAAAAGATGTTCGTGGTTTTGCGAACATCTTTTTTTAATGGTTGAAAAGTCGCGAAACATTGAGTATAATAGGCGTAACACGGAGATTAGACATATGTCTTTATGATGAGTTTCTTTAGAGAGAGGCGGGTTGGTGAAACGCCTTGGAACCAAGTAAAGATTTCAGTCTAGGAGTGGTGTTAATCGCATCCGTTTGTCTGCGTTAAAGACAAAGAGGGCCAGTAAAATGGAACTTAAGGTGGTACCGCGGATTATTTGATTCGTCCTTGTTTTTAGGACGAATTTTTTATTTGTATAGGAGGAATAACAATGGATGTAAACAAAACCATTAAGGAACTTGAAGTGGCTTTAAAAGAAGCACTTGATGGGGTTGAGAAAATTGAAGCCCTGCAAGATGTGAAAGCGCAGTTTATTGGCAAGAAAGCAGATTTGTCGCTGTTGATGCGTCACATGAAAGATTTACCCAATGAAGAAAAACCAGCGTTTGGGCAAACGATTAATGAAGCCAAACAGCGTTTTTCAGCGTTGATTGAAGCACGAAGAGAAACCATTTTAGCAAAGAAAATGGCGAATAAACTCAAAAAAGAAACCATTGATGTCACGTTACCGGGACCATCGTATACGTTGGGTACACCCCATCTTTTACGTAAGATTACGGCAGAAATTGAAGATCTTTTTATGGGCATGGGGTACCTTGTCAAAGAAGGCCCAGAAATTGAAAGCGATGAGCTTAATTTTGAGAAATTGAATTTACCTAAAGAACACCCAGCACGTGATATGCAAGATAGTTTTTATCTTACCGAGGATACGCTTTTACGTACCCATACATCGCCTGTGCAGGTTCGTACGATGCTTGAATATGGTGGGGCGAAACCGGTGAAGATTATTTGTCCTGGGGTTGTGTATCGCCGGGATGATGACGACGCGACACACTCGCATCAATTTATGCAAGTTGAAGGGTTAGTTGTTGATGAAAAAACGTCGTTAAGTGATTTAAAAGGGACCTTGCTTGCGGTCGCGAAACATATGTTTGGTGAAGACCGTAAGATTCGTTTACGTCCGTCCTATTTCCCATTTACTGAGCCTTCGTTTGAAGTCGATGTGACCTGTTCACAATGCGATGGCGATGGGTGTTCGATGTGTAAACAAACGGGCTACATTGAGATTTTAGGAGCTGGCATGGTTCATAACAATGTGCTCGAAGCAAGTGGATACGATTCATCACGTTACCAAGGGTTTGCCTTTGGTATGGGGGTTGAGCGTATTGCGATGCTTAAGTATGGAATTGATGATATCCGTCACTTTTACGTGAACGATTTACGCTTTAATCATCAGTTCAAAGGAGGCAAATCATGAAGGTTTCATTAAACTGGTTAAAAGATTATATAAAGATAAAAGAATCACGTGAAACCTTAGCGGAACTTATGTCGCTGCATTCACAAGAAGTCGAGTACACCCAACAGCTTGTAAAGGCAAAAGGTTTAGTCATTGGTTACACGAAATCGTGTAAGCCGCATCCCGATGCGGACAAGTTATCGGTGTGTGAAGTTGACGTGAAAACAGAAACCTTAACGATTGTCTGTGGGGCGCCAAATGTGGCCGCAGGTCAACATGTGATTGTGGCGAAAAACGGGGCTGTATTACCCGGTGGATTTGAGATCAAACAAACGACGATTCGTGGCGTTGAATCGAACGGCATGATTTGTAGTTTGGATGAACTAGGGATTGAGCATAAGTTCCACAATGAAGAGGGTATTCATGTCATTGAAGGTGACGTTACCATGGGTGATGATGCGCTTAAGGCGCTTTTCTTAGACGACGAAGTGATTGCGCTTGATTTAACCCCAAACCGCATGGATTTATTAAGCATGCATGGGGTTGCTTATGATTTTGCGGCGATCTTAGATCGTGATATAACGATTCCTGAGGTTACTATTGCGTATGAAAAAACCAAAAACTCGATGACGATTACTACAGAAACTGAGTTGTGTGAAAGTTATTATGGGTCAGTCATTGAAAATCTTGAGATAAAGCCGAGTCCATTATGGATGAAGGCACGTTTAATTGCGGCGGGTATTCGCCCGATTAATAACGTGGTCGATATTACCAACTATGTGATGCTTGAAACGGGACAACCGCTTCATGCCTTTGATTATGATTTGCTTGATAGTGAACAAATTGTGGTGCGTACGGCGAAAAAAGGCGAAACATTTGTGACGCTTGATGATAAAAAGCGTTTGTTAGAAGAAGGCGATATTTTAATTACCAATGGCAAAGAACCAGTGGCCCTTGGTGGTGTGATGGGTGGGGCGAAAACCGAGGTCCACGGAAAAACCACACGCATTTTGTTAGAATCTGCGGTCTTTAATCCAACGCAAATTCGTTTAACGTCGAGCCGTCTTGATTTGCGTAGTGAGTCATCGATGCGTTTTGAACGCCGTGTAGACGTGGGAAGAACGCGCTATGCGCTTGATCGCGCAACGGAACTGTTAATAAAGTATGCCAATGCAACGGTGCGCAAAGACGTGGCGTATTTTGATCATACCGACCAAAGTGAGAAAATTATTGAAATTGCGCTAGAGCGTATTAATCGTGTACTCGGAAGCGATTATTCAACTGAGCATGTGGCGCGTGTGCTTACGCGTTTACGTTTTGATTTTAAAGAAAAACACGGTGTCTTTTATGTGAAGAAACCAACCCGAAGACCTGACTTTGAAAGCTATCAAGACTTAATCGAAGAGATTGGGCGTATTAGTGGGTATGATGCATTACCTGCGACGTTACCAAGCACGGTTTCACAAGGTGAGTTAAGCCCGCTTCAACGCTTTAGACGCCATGTGAGACAAGCCTTAACGGGCCTTGGGTTGGATGAAGTGATGACGTATAATCTTGTATCCAAAGATGACGTTTTAACCTACGTTAAAGAGAAAACCTTAAAACCAATTCGCATTAAACACCCGATGAGCGATAAGCGTAATGTTCTCCGTTTGTCGGCGATTAATGGACTCTTAGATGTGGTGAGCCATAACCGCGCTCGACAAGCCGATGCGGTGCATGTGTTTGAACTTGGGAAGTCGTATCAAAAATCCGGTGAGCGTGAACTTTTGACGCTTGCGATGAATGGACCCTACCAATCACGTAAATGGCAAGAGACCCCAGAAACAAGCTTCTTTACGTTAAAAGGTGTGCTTGAAGCGCTAGCGGATTTCCTTGGGGTTCAAGGTCTTGAGTATGAACAAACAAGCTTGGAAAACTACCATCCACATCAAACCGCCATCGTCACGTTGAAAGGTGAGACACTTGGAATCATTGGGAAAATTCACCCTCAAAACACGAAGCGACTCGACCTTGACGATGTCTATGTATTAGAGTTTGATTTAATGAAACTCTTTGAAGTGAGCCAAACGGAGTTCGCTTATGAAACGATTTCAAAACTGCCATCGGTTTCACGTGACATTGCGATTGTTTGCGATAAAAGCATTCCGGTGAAAATGTTGATGGCTACGATTAAAAAACAAAACATTGAGATCTTTAAATCGGTCGATGTGTTTGACGTGTATGAAGGTGAACACGTTGGGGCGAACCAAAAATCCCTTGGGCTTCGCATGGTATTTGCGGACTCAACACGAACCTTAAAAACCGAAGAGATTGATCAAGCAACCAATAAAATCATTAAAGCACTTGAAGAAAAACACCAAGCGACACTGCGTTAAAACAATAGACCCTTATGACTACATAGGGGTCTATTGTTTATTTTATTCTAACTTATGAAGCATGTAAGTTGCCATGGATTTGTTGCACCGGACATATTTGCCCTTTCGTTTTACTTTTTTTGAAATATAATAAAACCATAAAAGATATAAAATTTATGAGGGGGATATAGGATGAACCGTCGTAAATGGTTTGGGATTGTGTTGTTTGTGTTGTTTATCATTTTTGTGTTGTTACTCTTATATTTATTTGATCGTTTAGGAACTCGTGTTATCATTGATTAATAAATAATTTTGGGAGGGAAGATAATGAAAAAGGTAATTGTGATTATGTTAGGTGTTTTCGTGTTTATGGTGAGTGGATGTAGTCAATCAATCAACGTTAGTGGAGATCCCGATAAGGTTGAAACGTTAGAGGAGATACTCGACCGTTCGGCTTACATTACGGTCGTTAAAGTAAACGGGATTGATCATACGATACAATGGGCTGAAGGGGATGAAGAAACTTCGCAAATCAACATTCCAATGACGGTGTTTTCTGTCTCTCCAACCCATTCAATAAAAAATGAGATAAATGAAGAGTTTTATGTGGGTTTATACGGCGGAACGGATCATAAAGGACGTTTTGTGGAGTACTGGGGTGATACAATCATTATAGGTGGAGAGTACAATTTGCTTGACGATGGAGCTTATTATGTCATGGCGTTAAGAGTACATGAAGGTAAAGATTATTTGTATACAACTATAGGGACGGTACATAAACTAGAAGGATTCAATCCAGATGTTGGTCTTGATGAACAAAATTTATACGTTACCAACCGATTGAAAGAGTTTGGCTATACGGTGGATCAATAGAAAATAAAGTAAAGGAATGGTAGAGAAAATCTACCACTCCTTTTTTAGTTTTTTGGGATGATTAAGATGCCAGCGCATGTAGAGATTTGGGTATAGGTTGAAGGGGGAAGTTTGTCTTTAATGGTTTCATAGACAAGATAATGTTCGGTATCGTCCCATAGGTCTTTATGGGTGTTTTTTACTCGGATTAAGTCGTCTTCGGTTTCGAAACCAATATCCCCGATTAGGAGTTTTCCGTGTTCGGATAGTGTGGGTAAAAGAGTGTTTATCAAGTCGATTTTTTCGTCATCGCTTAGATGGTGAAAAGCATACGAACTGACGATGATGTCGTAGGTTTTGTTTTTTAGTTCGTTCGGTAGTCCGTCTTTCATGTCGTGCAGGTATAGCTTTGCGTTAAACATACGACGCTTTGCCTTTTCGATCATCGCGTCTGAAAAATCCATGCCGTAAATGGTAAGGCCTTCGTCATAAAAGCGTTTGGTTAAAACGCCGGTACCAATGCCAATATCAAGGAGTGTTTTTGGGTTGGTTTTGGTGGCGTGTTTGTAGAGGGTATATAAGACATTGCTGTAACCATCAAAAGGATAGGTTTTATGTTGGTCGGATTCGCGAACTTGTTTATCATACGCTTGCGCCCAGGCGTTAAATCCTTGTTTATCTAACATGACAACGCTCCTTTCAAGGATAGTTTATCATGCTTATTAATGTTTGTTAAGTGAGTAATGCATGAAGGATGGGTTCGATTTCATCGTCGCTCAATCCACTGTATGGAAGCAATAAGGTGTTGGGTAAATCGTTAAAGGTTTTGATGTAAAGATCGAGTGTCTTAGCTTTGTCGATGAGCGTGGTTTTTAAGACGATATTTTTGGTATGAATTAGAAGATGAAGATTGCTTTCGAGTCCCGATATGGTCAGTTCTTTATGGAGTGGGAGATTATCGAGAATGGTTGTGATTCGGTCATTTTGTTTTTTTGATAGACTGGATAATTTACGGAGGTGTTTGTGGTAATTGCCTTCGTAAATAAAGTTAGCTAAAGCAAGTTGGTCAATTTTTGAAACGGTTTGAGCAAGTTGATCGCTTTTTTGGTATAACGAAAGAAGATCGGGGGGTAGCACCATATAACTTGTCCGCATACTCAGTAAAAGGTTGCGTGAAAAGGAACCGATATAAATGACACGGTCGCCTTTTGCAAGCCCTTGAATGGATGGAATTTGAAAGGCATTGTAACGGAAGATGTGGTTGTAGTCGTCTTCGATGATTAGAGCATTGTTTGTTTTGGCATAATCAATCAGTTTTAAGCGGTCATTGATGCTTAATACGTCACCGCTTGGGTAAAGGTTTGATGGGGAGATGTAGATAAAATCCGCATCACTTTGCATGAGGTCATCAAAGGTTTTGCATGGGACAAACGTAAAATGCAATGTTTTTAGTGCGAGTTCAGCACGGTCAAAGAGCGGGATTAAGTAGGCTATTTTTCGTTTGCTGATAAGACTTGCAAGGGTCATCAGGTGGTTTTGAAGACCCGAAGCAATCAGCACTTGATTGTCGGTGGCGACGACGCCACGCTCTTCTTTTAGATGCGTGTTTATGGATTGTCTTAGATGGGGTTCACCTTGAGATAAAGGGGGTGAATAAAGGGTTTCGTTTAGATCGTGGAGCACCGTTTGAAAACTTCGTCTTAAAGGAGTTACATCAAAATGATGGCCTTGCTGGGCGAGGTTTTTGTATGGGGTTTTTGATGGTGTTTGTTTGAAGGTTTTTTTCTTGGTATCGGGTAAGGTGTCGATGGGTAAAACGTAATACCCACTTTTTGGTTGGCTTTGAATGTAGCCTTCTATTTGAAGTTGGTGATAGGCTTTTTCGACGGTCGTTTTGCTTAGGCTATATTTTTGTCCGAACTGTCGAATCGATAAGAGTTTTGTGTAGGCTGGGTAGGTTTTGGATAAGATTGCGTCTTTATACTGGTTGTAGATTTGAATATACATCGGAATGGAGCTGTTTTTCTGAATAATCATCTGACCACCTCAAATTAAGATTAATCTGTCACTTTCAATCATGTCACATTCTTATTATAATAGGTTTGATTTGAAAATGAAAGGACGATTTTTATGGAAAAAACGGTACAAAACCGTACACGTGAAATGGTTTATATGGCCATGTTTATTGCGATTGTGTTTGTGGCGACGAACATTCGTGTGCATATTCCACTTGGAACGGGTGGATTGATTCATATTGGAACGCTTGTGATGTTCGCGATTGCGCTTAAATACGGTCCGCGATATGGGGCGGTTTCAGCGGCGATTGGAATGACAATCTTTGATTTTGTCTCAGGCTGGGCATCGTGGGCACCGGGGACGTTTTTGGTGCGCTTAATTGCTGGATTTGTGGTTGGGTATCTTGCTTACAGTCAAGCAGGTCAAGGTGAAAATGCGAAACGCAATGTGATTGCTATTGCGGCAGGTGGACTTGTTATTGTGGTTGGGTATTATTTCTTTGAAGCGCTGTTTATCACGGAGTTTTATGGAGCGTTTGCAAGTATTCCTGGAAACCTAGCACAGATTGCGATTGGGGTATTTTCATTGTTTATTTTGAAGTCATTACCACCGCTTCCTAGCGAAATCGAATAAGCGTTTAAATGTAAGGGTAAAAGCCCTTACATTTTTTTTATTATTTGGTTGTCAAGGGTGTGTCTATTTGTTAAAATATAGTCGTGCTTATAATACAAATTTAGGAGGCAAGTTATGAATATTGGTGTACCGAAAGAGATTAAGAACAATGAAAACCGCGTAGGGATAACCCCAGCAGGTGTTAGTTTACTTGTGGCAAACGGCCATAATGTCTTTGTTCAGAAAACGGCTGGGCTTGGTTCAGGGATCACGGATGAAGAATTCGTCGAAGCTGGCGCAGAGATTGTAGATACAGCAGAAGAAGCATGGTCACAAAAATTGGTTATTAAAGTTAAAGAACCACTGCCAAGTGAATACGGATTTTTCAATAAGGATTTAATTTTATTCACGTATTTACACCTAGCGGCTGAAGAAGCATTAACCAAAGCACTTGTTGAATCGGGTTGTAAAGCGATTGCGTATGAAACGGTTCAAGTTGGTCGTTCATTACCACTGCTTCGTCCAATGAGTGAAGTCGCAGGGCGTCGTGGGACGATTGTTGCTGCAACGCAACTTGAAAAACATCGTGGCGGACGTGGTGTCTTACTTTCTGGTGTACCAGGAGTTGCACGCGGCCATGTAGTTGTTATTGGTGGCGGTGTGGCTGGAATTAGTTCAGCGCGTATGGCGATTGGTCTTGGGGCACGTGTAACGATCATTGAACTTGATGAAGACCGTATGCGTTATCTTGAAGATATTTTTGATAAAGAGGTTACGGTGTTAAAATCCAATCCGTTAAATATTGCGGAATCGGTTAAAACAGCGGATGCTGTTATTAGTACCATTCTTATTCCTGGCGCGAAAGCGGCGAAGATTGTGACAGAAGACATGGTTAAGAGCATGCCTGAAGGTGCCGTAATTGTGGATATCGCCATTGATCAAGGTGGTTCAGTAGAAACGATTGACCGCATTACGACGCATGATGAGCCAGTGTTTGAAAAACACGGTGTTATTCATTACAGCGTGGCAAACATGCCAGGCGCAACACCGCGCACGTCAACGTATGCATTAACAAACGCAACGATCCCTTACGCGCTTGAAATCGCGAACAAAGGGTACCGCATTGCGTGCCTAGATTCAGAACCCCTTCGTATGGGAATCAATGTCATTAGCGGGCATGTTACGTATAAAGCTGTTGCGGATGTCTTTGGTTATGATTTTCTCGATTCACTTGAAGTGCTCCTTAAACACGATAATTAATAATGAAGCCGCAAAGATTTGCGGCTTTTTCTTTTCTTAGGCGTCGTAAGAACCGCGATACTATGGTATAATGTTCTCAGGTGATATGATGGAAAATATGTATAATTATACGCATGAAGCGTTAGAAGATAAACTTGTCAAGCAGGGCTTTAAAGCCTTTAATGCGCGTCAAGTTTTTGAATGGATATACCAAAAAAAGATAACGGATTTTTCACAGATGAGCAATTTAAGCAAACCGTTAAGAGCGTATTTAACG
>SLQR01000005.1 GCA_007131405.1 Candidatus Izemoplasma sp. | reverse complement strand
GAGGCGAAACCATGAAAACAATCGTCATTACAGGTGTAACAAGCGGCATTGGAAAAGCCCTCGTGCATCATTTTGTTAAACAAGGGAATCGTGTTTTTGGGGTTGCGCGAAACTCTGAGCGCTTGAAAACACTTGAAACTGACTTAGTCCGCGAAAATTATAAGGGAACATTTGTAAGTGTTGTTGCGGATTTAGCCTCATTTAAATCGCTTCAAGAAGGTGTTCGCACGATAAAATCGCACCTTCATGCAGGTACATTGGATGTGCTTATTAATAACGCCGCCATTGTGCCTAAACAGCATAAAATCACTGAAGATGGATACGAACTGCAGTATCAGGTAAATCACCTTAGTGTTGTCTTTTTAACGCTTGAACTGATTGATTATCTACAAGCGGCACGCGGAAAAGTTCTTGTGACCGGCAGCGATGCCCATAAGCGAGCTCGCTTTGCTTATGATGATTTACAGGGTTTAAAACGCTACCATGCCTTGCGATCTTACTGCCGAACAAAACTGTATAATGTGATGACCACAGAGTATCTAAAAACACACTATAATCTATCGTTTTATACGGTTCATCCTGGTCGAGTTAAAACCGAAATCGGCACGAAGGATACCTCACGATTTTATGCATTTATGTGGCGGTTATTTACCCGAAAGGGCTACTTGCCAGATGAGACGGTTGATACATATGATTGGTTAATCAATCAGGATATAAAATCGGGTTACTATCACCAAAAAGCACCACGTGAATCGTTGCTAATTGCGAGTAACCAAAAAGCTCAGAAATATCTGTTTGACGAAACCCATAAAGCACTGACCCCTTTCCTCACAAAGCCATAAGAAAAGCACTTCATTTGAAGTGCTTTTTTTGTTAAGGGCGCATGCCTGGCATGTTTGGCATGTTTTTTTCTTGCATCACTTTCATGAGTTCGCCAATGTTTTTATCAATCAAATCTTCAACGTCTAAATCACTGTTTTCTTCAACAATCGATTGAATGATGCGCCAGCGTTGCATCGACATGTTGTGATTATGAGCACCACTTTGTTCATCGGGTTGAATGTTTTGTGCGTTGCCACGAATAATGTCAAAATTAGGCACACGGTCCGAAGCATGATGCTTCATACGGTTTTCAACTAAAGCCAATGTGTTAATGCGTTCGTGTTCTTCGCGGTTTGCGATATCCAATATAATGTAAGGGTGATTTTCATTAAGATAGTTTAATGTAATGGCTTGATCGACAATGTCATCAAGAACATCATAAAGCGGTTGATCCATATAGTCAACATCCGCGAGAAGCAGGGTTGCTTCATCGTTCCAAAGACGTGCATCACGGATGATGTCCTCTTCATCAATGTCAAATTCAAGGGATGGGTTTATGTCAATATAGACGGTTGCGTAACTGTCTTGGACAGGGTGATCATACATTGCTACAAAGCCAATAATTAAAAGAATCAACATCATACTTGCTAACTGAAGAGGACGCAAAGGTAAACGGAAACCAAAGCGATGTTTGTTTTGTGCCTTCTTCATGCGATATTCTGCCATAATTGATGCTTGAACGTTTGGTACATCGCGTTCAGCGGCTGCGTAGATAATTTTTTCTAAATCTTTATTCATCATGATCATCACCTGCTTTCGTTCGAATTTTTTTAAGGGCATTTTGATACATCCATGTAATCGTTCCTAGGGGTTTATTTAGAGCTTTTGCTATCGTTTTATGTTTTTCACCTAAAATAACATGTCGGATAACAACTTCCTGTTCTTCATGCGATAAATCACGCATGATTTCTCTAAGGTAAGCGGCTTTCTCCGATTGGTCTTCAACACTACCAAAGATGTTTGGGTTAACGTCTTCGTCAACGTAAACTTCTTTTTTGCGTTTGTTGAAGGTGTTAATTGCTAAGTTACGTGCAATGGTCGTTAGCCAGGCTTGAAATTGATTTTTATTTTTATACTTTTTTATCGAATCAAGCATTTTTAAGTACGTATCTTGCATAATATCTTCTGCCATTGATGGATCTTTTACAATGGTAAGGATGGTGTAGTATACCTTTGTTTTTGTTGCTTCATAGATAACCTCAAAATAGGCATCGTCGCCTTGTTTAAGCTTGTTAACGGCTTCATTGAGTGTTTGGTTATCCATGGTGTCACCTCGCTTCTAAGGCTACCTCACTATATAAACAAAGGAAGCAGCGTTTTTATTGGGATTACTTGAAAAATAAATACCGTGGGGTTGTGCTTTTGTACGTTTGATAGGATTCTTTAAACAGCGATGCGAGTACGATTTCCTCGCGCTTAATTTGATGACGCAGTGCAAAAACAATAAAAACCGTTGAGCCTAAGAAGAAAAAGTTGCTGTAAAGCAAAAAGAAACCTAAAAATAAAAAAATAATCGATAAATAGGTTGGATTACGCGTGTATTTGAAAATACCATTTGTTATTAGTATATCATGTTTATCACAATCAATGCCAATGCGCCACGCATCATTCATCGCAAGTACAGCGGCTGAAAAAAACAGTAGGGCGGCAGCAAGGAACACGACGCCAATCCATTGTGTTAAAGGATGCATAAAGAGTATATATAAGGAATAGTGATTAAAAAGCGGGAGATTAAAAATCGCAAGCACCGCAAAGTAAACAAAAAAACCAAACCCGAAAGCAAACGAGATCTCAAGTAGTTTATCCAACCCTGTTTTGCCTTTGCCTAAGGCAATGGCTTTTTCTCCATGGCTATACGACTGAATGGTCTTGCTAATGAGTACGCTTAAAAAGGCAAACAAAATGATTAATGCGTAATAATCAACAAATGTCACATAATCACCACCTTTGGTTCAATTATAATATAAATACCTTAACTTGTCGTGTATGTGTTACAATTATTTTGAAGGTAGTGATAAGATGAAATTTTTAGCAGTGTGTTCATTTGGTATTGAAGCGATATTAAAACGAGAAATGGAAACCTTAGGCTTAAACATTACGTCTTCGTCAAATGGAAAGATATATTTTGAAGGCACACAGGAAGCGATGATTAAGGCAAATCTTCATTTGCGAACAGCCGAACGTGTTTTTGTTGTGCTCGGTGAAGGTGAAGTCAAAACATACGATGAACTGTTTGATTTAATTAAAACATTGGATCTAAAAACCTATCTTTCACAAGAAGGAAAATATTTAATTCAAGCGAAAAGTGTTAAATCAAAATTGTTTAGTCCGCGTGACTTACAAAGCATCACAAAAAAAGCGCTAATTGAAAACTTGCGTATAGCGTATAAAAAAGAATTGTTTCCAGAAGAAAAAGAACGTTACGCCATGCTGCTTGATTTAAACCAAGACCAGGCAACGCTCTTGCTTGATACAAGTGGTACGGGACTCCATAAACGAGGGTACCGTCTTGCACAGGGCGAAGCACCGTTAAAAGAAACCTTAGCTGCAGCACTCGTGTTACTAAGTTTTTTTGAAGATGGAAGAATTATGTATGATCCATTTTGTGGATCAGGAACCATTCCAATTGAGGCTGCGATGATTGCAAAAAACATGGCTCCGGGGTTAAATCGCCACTTTGATTTCGAACACTTTTACTGGTTAGACAAAGCGCACTATAAAGCAACTAAAAAAGCAGCGCTTTTAGCCATAAACCATGATTCAAAGACGATGATTTACGCAAGCGATATTGATCAAAACATTATTGAGGTTGCCGAAGAAAATGCGATTGAGGCAGGCGTTGATGATATTATTGAATTTGAAGTTATTGATTTTGCTTTAAAAAGATTTGATCAACCTTATGGCATGATTATATCGAATCCACCGTATGGTGAACGCTTAGAATCACAAGCGGATGTCGAGTCTCTTTATAAGGCGATTGGAAAAACGATGAAGACCATACAAACGTATTCGGTTTATATTCTTTCATCTGTCAATGGCGTAGAAGGCTTGCTCGGAAAGAAAGCAGCTCGAACGCGGGTCTTGTTTAATGGCAACATTAAGACACGATTTTATCAATATTATGGACCAAAACCGGATTAGGTTTGGTCCTTTTTTATTTATTTTAAAAAAAGTTAGGTAAAGACTAACTAAATAGATTATTTTGTGATATAATCTATGTCGGAGTGTGATTTACATGAGCAAAGATGATCAAAAACGGTATCTAATATTAAAAGATTCAAACATATATAAAGGGCTAATACTCTTAGCTATTCCTTTAATGCTAAACAATTTTTTAAAGGGATTTCATGACATTATTGACATGTTTTTTGTTGGACGCATTCCGGAACATGGAACGGAGGCTGTGGCGGCCATCCAATTGACATTCCCTGTGGTGTTTAGCTTTTTAGCGCTAGGGATTGGGCTTATGATTGCCGGAACGGCACTTGTGAGTCAATTTGTTGGATCAAATCAATATGAAGATGCGAGTCGTTATGCATCACAATTAATGGTGCTTGCAACAATTCTAGGGGTCATCTTAATGATTGTTTCCTTTATTGGTGCACCGATGATTATCGGCTTGATGGGTCCAGATGAAGGTTCGTATATTTTTGAAAACAGCGTGGCTTACTTGCGGATTCGAGCTTTTGAGATGCCCGTTCTTTTTATGTTTTTTGCGTTTATGGCGATTCGACAAGCTAGTGGGGACACATTAACCCCAGTATTAATTAGTGGAACAGCCATTGTTTTAAATACGATTTTATCACCGATTTTAATTTCTTATTTTGGTTTAGGGGTTGCAGGAGCAGCGTGGGCAACACTGATTGCGAATGTGGTGGTTATGCCTGTTGCAATTTACTTCTTGATCTTTTCTAAGAGTGGTGTACAAGTTTCTTGGCGTTACATGCATCTTGAAGCGGGTGTTGTTCGTGACATTATCACAACAGCGGTCCCAGCTTCACTTGGTCAAGCCATTACTGCAATTGGTTTTGGGGTGATGAACGGGGTGATTTTTTCCTATGGTCCAGATACGATTGCTGCGTTTGGCGTGGGGAACCGAATTACCTCGATGATTTTACACCCGGCGATGGCGATCGGTGGCGTTATTAGTGCCTACATTGGCCAAAACATTGGGGCGCAAAATATTGAACGTGCACGAAAAACATTTAAAGCGGGTATGATTTTATCGAGTGGTATGATGGCGGTGGGTGCTGGTCTCATTTTAACGGTTCGAACACCGCTTGCGGGGCTCTTTATTATTGATAACCCAGTTGCATTAGATTTAGCGAGTAACTACATGTTTTATATTTTAATTGGGTTGCCGTTAATGGGTGTCTTTCAAACCTTTATGGGGACCTATAATGGAACGGGTAAAACCAAGTACTCGTTTATTATATCCGTGACACGTTTATGGTTAATGCGCATTCCCCTTGTGATTTTTATGCGAGAGTACACAACCCTTGGAAGTAGTGGGATCTGGTATGCCATGCTGATAAGCAATTTCTTAATTGCAATTGTTGGGTATTTCTTGTACATACGTATTGATTTTAAACCGAAGGTATCCTTGCGCGAAAAAGTGCATCGCCCAACCGAGTACAAAACCACATAAAAAAAGCGTTTATCAAAACGCTTTTTTTTATAGAAATTATTTTTTGGTAAATAGACCATGCTTAATTAGGTCCATCACAACATCAACAATGTGATTAATATCATCGTTGCTTGAGCCTAAGTCAAGGGCGACTTTTAAACCGATAAAGTTGGTGATCCCCATAAGAATATAACTTACTATTTCAGTATCGAGATCGCGGATTTCACCTTCACTCGCGGATTGATTAAGGCCTTTAACGTAGCGTGACGCAAACGATTCGTAGTAATCTTTGAAAAGTTCACGGTCAATGTATAGGGATTCCCAGATGATGTTGTACATATAGGGTTGCTCTTTAACAAGTAAAATAAATGCTTTAATTCCTTCACGCTCTTTATCGTAGCGTGATTTTTTTTCGTTTACTTTAGCGGCAATTGTTCGACGTATTTCATGCGACAGCATAATTAGTATATGTTTATATAAATCAAGTTTGCTTGGAAAGTAGAGGTAAAATGTTCCCGCTGCTACACCTGCCTCCTTGGTAATATCTTTCACTGTTGTTCCATGATAACCGCGTCGATAGAAGAGGTCAATAGCCGATTCAATGATTGAATTAAACGTGTTTTTAGCGTTGCGTGTTCTTGGTTCTTTAATTAATGTTTCCATAATAAATCTCCTTTTTTCGTGATTGACAAGTGTAAGCGCTTTTGCTATAATATAAGTAAATATGAATAGGTGTTCAGTTTATGAAGATGTGTTCACCTTGAGTATATAGTATAAGAAAACAGAAATCAAGCACAGCTTGTAAAAAATAAATTATTTGGGAGGAATTATATGAAAAAAGTATTTGTTGTTTCTGCGAAACGTACAGCAATCGGATCGTTCTTGGGAACACTTAAAGACGTTCATCCAGCTGATTTTGGGGCTGAGGTGGTGCGCGCAATTTTAGAAGAAACGCATGTGCCTGCGCGTGACATTAACGAAGTGATTGTCGGAAACATTTTACCTGCAGGATTGGGTCAAGGCTTGGCCCGTCAAATTTCAATTAAGGGTGGAATCCCAACGACTGTCCCTGCATATGGGGTAAACATGGTTTGTGGTTCAGGCATGAAAACGATGATGAACGCTTTTGGGAATATCCAGTCCGGAATGCATGATTTAGTTTTAGCGGGTGGCGCAGAATCGATGTCGAAAGCGCCATACATTATTCCAGAGCGGGCACGTAGTGGGTTTAAACTTGGTGGTTTTACCGTGAAAGACCATATGATTGACGATGCGTTAATGGATGCTTTTAATCCAATTCATATGGGGGTTACCGCGGAAAACATTGTGGAAAAATACAACATTACCCGTGAGGCGCAAGATCAATTTGCGATATCATCACAAGAACGTGCCATTCAAGCCGTTGATGCTGGGCGTTTTAAAGAAGAAATTGTGCCGCTCACGATTCAAACACGAAAAGGGGATTTGGTCTTTGATACCGATGAGTATCCAAACCGTGCGACATCCCTTGAAAAGTTAAGCAAACTAAGACCTGCCTTTAAAAAAGACGGAACTGTAACTGCAGGCAACGCATCAGGAATTAATGATGGAGCGAGTTTTACGCTGCTTGCCAGCGAAGACGCTGTAAAGAAATACAACTTAACGCCTCTGGCTGAAATTGTTGGTATTGGGCAAGGTGGAGTCGATCCGAACTTTATGGGCCTTGGTCCTGTCCCGGCGATTGATGCGGCATTAAAATACGCTAATCTTACGTTTACCGATTTGGAACTTTTCGAATTGAATGAAGCCTTTGCTGCTCAAGGACTAGGTGTGTTACACGATTTAGAAGAAGCGTATGGTGTGAATAAAGAAACGATGCTTGAAAAAACCAATGTAAATGGTGGAGCCATTGCTTTAGGTCACCCTGTTGGTGCAAGTGGAAACCGTATAACGGTAACCTTAATACATGAAATGATAAAACGTAAAGCACACTATGGTCTTGCGTCGCTCTGTATTGGTGGCGGCATGGGAACAGCAATTATTCTAAAAAAAGTGGAGGATCAATCATGAGATTAAACAATAAAGTCGCCGTTATAACCGGTGGAGCTCAAGGACTCGGGAAAGAAATGGCATTGCGCTTTGTAGAAGAAGGCGCTAAAGTCATCGCAGTGGATATGAAAGAACTTGATTTTAGCGACGAACAGATTGAAGGCTATGTATTGAATGTCGCGGATAGTGATGCTTGCAAAACATTTTACGATGCGATGATTAAAAAATACGGTCAAATAGATATTTTAGTGAATAACGCAGGCGTTACACGCGATGCAATGACGCGTAAAATGACCGATGAACAATGGAACTTAGTCATTGATGTTAATTTAAAAGGCGTCTTTAATTTAACCCGTCATATTGGCCCACAAATGGAAACCATTGGTGGTGGTTCAATCATTAATATTTCAAGTGTCGTTGGTGAATATGGAAATATTGGTCAAGCAAACTACGCAGCCACAAAAGCTGGCGTCATTGGGTTGGCGAAAACATGGGCAAAAGAATTTGCACGTAAAGGCGTTCCTGTGCGTGTCAATGCGATTGCACCAGGCTACATTATGACGGATATTCTAAAAACCGTTCCTGAAGATTTACTGAAACAATTTGCATCCATGACGATGTTAAAGCGTCTTGGTGAACCAAAAGAGATTGCGAATGCGGCACTCTTCTTAGCAAGCGATGAATCAAGTTACATCACTGGACATGTATTAAGCGTCAATGGTGGAATGAGACTTTAATTATATTTAGGAGTGATACCATGTCCAATGAACGACATGTCGGCATCGTCGGAACTGGCATATACCTGCCCAAGCAAAAACTTAGTGCTAAAGCGATTGCGAAAGCAACGCAAGGTGTATGGACAGAAGACGCTGTTAAAGAAAAATTAGGCATCAAAGAAATATACATTCCATCAAAAGAAGATGGAACACAAGAGATGGCTGTGCACGCCGCGCGCGATGCACTTGCGCGCACCAACATCGATCCAACATCGATTGACGTCATTATCTCAATAGGTGAGGAGTGGAAAGAATACCCACTCACCACTTCGGCGCTTTATGTACAAGATAAAATTGGCGCCATCAATGCGTGGGGTATTGACGTTCAAAATCGTTGTTCTACCGGTGTGAGTGCTTTAAAGATGGCCAAAGCGATGTTGATGTCGGATGATGATATTGACACAATCATGCTAGTTGGTGGGTACCGCAATGGGGATTTTGTTGACTTTAAAGACAAACACATGTCGATGATGTATAACTTATCCGCTGGCGCCGGTGCTCTAATCTTAAAACGAAATTATGGCAAGAATCTCCTTCTTGGTTCGCATATTATTGCGGATGGTAGTTTGTCGCGTACTGCCGGTGTTGAAATCGGCGGTACCGTCAACCCTATCAATAAAAAGAACATTGATTATGCTTATAAATCACTAAAATTGATGGAGCCAGAGAAGATGAAGGCACGATTAAACGAGGTCTCAATAACAAACTGGTTTTCATGCATTGATCAAGCATTAGAGAAATCAAACCTTACCCGTGAAGCCATCGATTATTTAGCGATATTACACATTAAACGTTCGGGTCATTTAGGCATGTTAAAAGAGCTTGGGTTAACGGAAGATCAAACCATTTATTTAGAAGATTATGGCCACATTGGTCAAGTTGATCAAATCTTATCGCTACATCTAGGATTGGAACGAGGGAAAATTAAGGATGGCTCTGTCGTGTGTATGATTGCGGCAGGTATTGGATATGTATGGGGTGCATCAATCGTAAAATGGGGTGAAGCATCATGACAACTGTCATTCAAATATTGTTTAACAGTTTACGTTTAGGAAGTATTGTGGCACTCGCAACCCTCGGGATTGTACTTATCTTTAGAACGAGCAAAGCAACAAACTTTGCGCAAGGTTCGATTGGGACAGTTAATGCCTATATTGCGGCTTATTTCTCAATGACTGTTGGGCTAAGCATCTGGGTATCCATGCTGATTGCGATGGGAACAGCCTTTTTAACTGGTGTGGTGATTGATAAACTTTTTATCCGACCAGCTGCAAAAGCAAACCCAGTCTCAAAACAAATATTAACCTTAGGGATTATAATGATTTTAGTTGGGGTAATGAACTCAACGATTGGGATTTTAAATGATATATTTCCTTCTGTTACGATCCGTCCTGAGCCCTTTTTCCCAGCATCACGACGCATTAATATTCTCGGTGCTGGCATTGAACTTAACACCATCTTTATTTTTACATTAACGACGATTTTAATGGGTGTTGTTTACTTCTTTATCCAAAAAACAAAGTGGGGTCTTGCAACACGTGCAACCGCGTCAAACGAACCAATTGCGCGTTTAATGGGTGTCCCTACAAAAACGATTACGATGTTTTCCTGGGCTTTCGCGGCGATGTTGGGAACCATTGCAGGTATTGCTCTAGCTCCACGAACGGGCATGAATCCGAATTTACTGCTTACGGTTCAAATCAGTGCATTCTTTGCGGCTGTCTTTGGGGGGTTTACGACCTTTTTTGGCCCAGTTTTTGCTGCCTATCTTTTAGGATTCTTTATTAGTTTTGGTGGGTATATTTTTAGTCAAATGGGGTCGCGTTCAATATTTGCCGAGATTGTTGTTTATACGCTAGTCCTAGTTATCTTGTATTTCAAACCCTATGGCTTGTTTGGTAAGCCTCCGGTGCGAAAGGTTTAGGTGAGATGATGGATAAAGCAAAAGCATTTATG
>SLQR01000037.1 GCA_007131405.1 Candidatus Izemoplasma sp. | reverse complement strand
ATGACCCGTGATGGGTATACCTTAAACGGCTATTTCTATGATGAAGCGTACACACTTCCCTACGACGATAGTGCACCGATTACTGAAGACACAACCCTTTATGTCGAATTTATTCCCAATCAAGTAACCATTACTTTTGTTACTGATGGCAACCCAATCGAACCGCTAGTCATAGACTACGGCTCTATTCCAGTGCTCCCGGATGCAACAAAAGATGGGTATTATTTCGTGGATTGGTATCTTGATGCGAGTTTTAACACGCGATATATAGAGGAGCCTCTTTATGACGACTTGACCTTATACGTTCGATTTGCTGAAGATGTCTATACCGTTTCTTACATCATTGATGATATTATTATTTATACACAAAACGTCGAATCCGGTGAGACGCCAAGTTTGTATGAACCAACCAAAGACGGTTATGATTTTATTGGATGGTTTTTGGATGAATACTTTAACAATCCTTACCTTGCTCAAAGCATGGATACTGATTTAACATTGTATGGTCAATTTGATCAACTTGAATACACCATTCGCTTCTACGATTCAGGTGGTAATCTTACTGATACCATCATCATTTATAGTGGCGATGAAGTCGAAGCGCCATCAATACCAGATAAGCCATCCTCTTTATCTTTCCACTATGTATTCTCGCATTGGAGCGAAGATTTAAGTACCATTAATAGCAACTTAGATGTTTATCCCGTTTACGACAAACACTTCCGTCCTGAATCCGTCCAACTCAATCCAGGGATTGATACAGTTTACCTTGGTGAACCATGGAACGATACAGGCATTCAAATGCAAGATCCGGACTTAACGATTTCCGTGATTAATCCAGTCGACATCGATGTCGCTGGAGAATACACGCTTATCTACCAAATTCGAGATGAAGATGTTATCTATTATGAGTTTAACCGAATAGTGACCATATTGCCACTTAATGAAAGTATGATTGAGATTTCCTTAAACCGTGGTATCTCAACGATAATAGTAGGCGGACACTATATAGAAGCAGGTGCGCGCTCAAACGTGGGCACTGTCGAAATCATTGGTGACGTTGATACCTCACAAGCGGGTGTGACACAGATTATCTATCGCGTTGAATACGAAGGCATTGTTGTTGAGCGTGTTCGTTACGTGCATGTTGTTGAGGATCAAACGACGATGCAGCTTGTTCCAATTTATGGAAAAAAGGAGGATGATTTATATGCGTAGACTTCTATTTACACTTCTTTTCTTAACGCTTGTCTTTCTTTTAACCGCTTGCGTTGAGCGTGACATTAGCACGCTCGACATTCAACTAAATCCAGGCATTGATACCGTTGAAGTTAACACGGCTCACTTTGACGCTGGTGTTACCTCAACCTTAGAAGGTCGCCCGCAACGGAATTATGTTGTTGAAAACAATGTCGATATTACCCGCGCTGGGACTTACACCATCGTGTATGAAACGGTTTATCGCGATTACTCAAAACAAATTGTACGCATCATCAACGTCGTCGACCAAACACCACCACGCATTGAGTTAAACTCTGGTGTTGATACCCTTCGTGTCGGTGAAACATGGATTGATGCTGGTGTCACTGTTTCAGACAATAGTCATGACCCTGTTGACGTAACGGTGAGTGGTTATGTTGATGAACAAACCCCAGGTACTTACATCATTACCTATACTGCAACCGATGCCTCTGGTAACGTAAGCACTCGTGAACGCTATGTTTATGTGGTTGAATAAAAAAAAGTCGCATTCTTAAAGCGACTTTTTTAGATATATTAATAAGGCGTCGTGAAGCGTTTCAATAGGCAGAACCAAAACCTCTTCAAGTGACCACTTATCCAGTAAACTGTTTAGAAACTGTTGGCCCAAGTAATAACCAAGATCGCTCTTACCAAAGAGCGTTACCCAATCCCCAAAGAAGTCTTGTGTTGATGCTTTGTCTTCAAGCCTTAGTAAAAAGGTTTCCGCAATGCGGTCATGACTTGCTTGACACCAACTACCCCATGCTTTACCACGAATATTTTCATTTGGGCTTAAGGTTTGTGAAACGTATTCTGCAACTCCTTCGCTAAACAGTTGAAAAACACTTTTAGAAGGTTCGGTTGGGTACGCTTCTTCCCCTTTTTTACGCGCGTTAATCATCAAGACGTGCCCAAGTTCATGATTAATAAGGTCAAAAAGTTTCTCCATCGATGTCCACTTAAGTTCAACAATTTTCTCGATGCCAAGCAAGATATGCATATTTTCATCAATGGGTGTAACCCAGCCTGCCCCATTGCATAAACCGGGATACAAAACAATCGTGACTTCAAGATCACCAAAGGCTTCTGTAAACCGCTTTTCAATAAAGCCACTAAGTAAATTAAAGGTTTCACGCACTTCGTCGATGATTAAGCGATCTAACCATGCTTTTTTCATGATCGGATAGACTTGAGTCTGATAATCATAGGACTGGCTATCTTCTATGCATAGTGATTCAAGGTCTGGCATTGTCTTGCGTATATGGGTTAACCATGATTTATAGAGTTTATTGGGACTTGATGTATCATGCTGTTCAAGATTATACGTAACGTCTTTCCATTGCATTTCAT
>SLQR01000118.1 GCA_007131405.1 Candidatus Izemoplasma sp. | reverse complement strand
TACATTCTTTACCCTTGATGGTCTCATGATGGTAACTGAAAAAGATGAGTTCATCTACCATGATATGATTTCACATGTCCCCCTTGCCGTAAACCCAGGCATCAAACGCGTTCTTATTATTGGCGGTGGCGATGGTGGTACCGCGCGTGAGGTCTCACGTTATAAACATATTGAAACCATTGATATGGTCGAAATAGATGAACGTGTCGTGCGTTTATCACAGAAATTCTTACCCGTTACTGCAAACCGCTTAGATGAAGACAAACGTATTAACCTTTATTTTGAAGATGGTCTGGCGTTCGTTAAAAACACGAAACCTAAAACCTATGACTTAATCCTTGTCGATTCAACCGATCCAATTGGTCCGGGTGAAGGGTTATTTACGAAAGACTTCTATGAAAGTTGCTTTAAAGCATTGAGTGATGATGGTATTTTGATTAATCAACATGAATCCCCTTATTTTGATGAGTATCGTCACGAAATGCGCCGTGCTCATGATAAAATCAAAAGCCAGTTTCCAATTGTTTCCGTTTATCAATTTCATCAACCCACCTATCCTTCTGGGCATTGGTTATTCGGCTTTGCATCAAAAAAATATCATCCGATTAACGATCACAAACCAAAAGAATGGGAAGCACTTAAACTTAAAACAAAATACTACAACTCAGACTTGCATAAAGGTGCATTCATGTTGCCAACCTATGTGAAAGAGGCTTTAAATGATGAATCTTAATACTTTAACCTTTATTGGCTGTGACCACACGTACAAAGACGCTGATATCGTGCTTTTCGGAGCTCCGTTTGATGGCACCACAAGTTACCGTCCGGGCACACGTTTTGCGCCACAAGTTATCCGCTTAGACTCTGATGGATTAGAAACATATTCACCTTATTTAGACAAAGATTTACTTGATAAAAAAATCGCTGATATTGGTGATTTAACCATGACTTTTGGCAATAAACATAAATCATTAAAGACAATAAAAGAAACCGCACAAACCATTATCTCAGCGAACAAAAAACCATTAATGATTGGTGGCGAGCACCTTGTTACCTTGCCCGTTGTTGAAGCACTGTATGAAAAATATCCTGATTTACAACTGATTCAATTTGATGCACATACCGATTTACGTGATGATTACCTGGGTGAGAAACTATCTCACGCCACGGTCGTTCGACGTGTTCATGACTTATTAGGTGATGACAAAATACATCAATTTGGTATGCGTTCAGGCACGAAAGAAGAATTTGATTTTGCAAAAAAACATACGTTCTTAGAACGTTTCACGGTCGATACGATAAAAGATAGACTTACACACTTAAAAGATATTCCTCTTTATGTCACTATTGATCTTGATATTTTAGACCCGTCGATCATGAGTGGGACAGGCACTCCCGAACCAGGTGGCATAACCTTTAAAGAACTGCTTGTTGCACTTAAACAATTAGAAGGTTTAAACATTGTTGGGTGTGACATCGTTGAACTTGCACCGGATTATGATGCAAGTGGTGTCTCTACAGCAGTTGCAAGTAAAGTTATTCGCGAAATGCTCTTATTGCTATAAAAAAAGTTGCTCAGGCAACTTTTTTATTTTATATTCATAATCAACAGTAAGCACGGATTTGATTTGTCCCATAGTGTTGGAAATGTTTCAAGTTTAACAAACCCAACAGATTCATAAAATAACCGTGTTCGTTTATAAGCTTCACTTTCTCTTAACGGATCCAATGTTTTAACTGTTAAATAGCGATACCCTTGTTGAATACCATATGTTTTAACTTCAGCGATCAGTTTACGTCCGATGCCTTTTCGATGTGCTTTCTCAAGAATACCCATCACATAGATATCAATCGCATAAGCACTTGTCTCTCTTATGGATACGAACCCTAAGACTTCATTATCTTCCCATACAATCATTGGATACTGTTTAACTTGTTCAACATAATCCTTAATCGCACTCTCTATGCCAAACCAATCCGGTAATTCATTAAGAATCGCATTCGTAATCTGACTTTTTTCTTTATCTTTCGCAATCCATCTAATCATGTAAGGCGCCTATAATCAAATTAGAAAGCACCACTTGCAGCCCAACCAAAACCGATAACAATTCCAATAATGGAAATAACAATACCCGCTACAGCAAGACCTGGATTGCTGTCGCGTTGATTGGTTTTCCCGATAATACTTAACGTCAGTGCAACAATCCCGACAATGACATCAAGAAATGGTACCGGTAAAAACAAGCCAATAAGTGCTAAGATAAACCCAATCAGCCCAAAGTATGTTTGATTCGTTTTTTCATTCGTGTACATCGAGTTACTGGTTGATTGGTGATTGGTAAAAAAGTCTGTTTCCTCATGTAAATCCGATTTTCTCTTCAATGGGTATCCGCAAGATGGACACATTTTCGCCGTATCTGAAACGCTTTTACCACATTCTGGACATGTTACTAAAGCCATAGTATTTCCTCCTAAATATATGTAGATTAAAACCAACATAATCCTCACTGGTTCACCTTTTATAATTTTTTATAAATACTTTGTTTTTAATTGTTATATTTTAAAGTGAGTACACCGATCTTATTCAGAGTATACAC
>SLQR01000044.1 GCA_007131405.1 Candidatus Izemoplasma sp. | reverse complement strand
CTTTTTTCAGCCTGTATTCTCCAATCGGAATGTATTTTTGATAAGATTCAGGGTATCCGTTTGCAGCCAAGACAACTCCTAAATGCGTTTGTTGATCGATTGTCAATGCAACTTCTTGATCATTTAATAGTTTTATTATTGCTTCAAAAAAATCACTTTGAATACGTGGCAGAATGACTTCTGTCTCAGGATCACCAAGTCGACAATTAAACTCAATTATTTTTGGTCCTTCCGATGTTAAAATAAAGCCACCATACAAGAAACCTGTATAACTAATATTTTCTAAACGCATCGCTTCAACCGTCTTTTCCATCATGGTTTTAGATGTGTTATAGGTTTTTTCATCCACAAATGGTACTGGAGAAAACGCACCCATTCCACCAGTATTAGGACCTTGGTCATTATCAAAAATTCTTTTATAATCTTTTGCAATCGGTAAAGGAACAATTCTACCATTATGTACCATAATAATAAATGAATATTCTTTCCCCACTAAAAAATCTTCAATCACCACTTTAGTAGTGGCATACTCTTCTTTTACAAAAATACGGTCTAATACCACCTTAGCTTCTTCTAAGGTATCAAGAATAAACACACCTTTCCCTAAAGCTAACCCATCATATTTAACGACATAAGGCGGTTTTTTCGTGGTTAGATATTTAAGTGCTGGTGAATATGAATCAAACGTTTCATACGCTGCGGTTGGAATGTTATATTTTTTCATAAGTTCCTTGGCAAAGGCTTTAGATTCTTCTATCTTGGCTGCTTGCTTATTCGGACCAAACACCGTTATACCATGTGGTGTTAGATAGTCTGTAATGCCTGCGGCCAAGTATGCTTCACCACCAGGAATTACGACATCGATTTTGTGCTGTTTACACAACCATAAAATATGATCAAACGCTTCTGAACCCGTTAATTTTTCTGCAATCGCACACATTCCTGGGTTTGCATTCAAAACATAAAGAGTCGACACTGTTTTTGACTTATTTAAAAGGGTGCACAATGCGTGTTCGCGACCACCTTTTCCAAGCACTAATACGTTCATTAGTGTTTAAAGTGCCTTACGTTCGTAAATACCATCATCAACCCTAACGCATTGCACGCATCAATGGATTTTCGATCTTTTAAGGAACCACCAGGTTGAATAATCGCTTTAACACCATAGTCATTTGCAAGTTTAACCACGTCATCAAACGGGAAAAAGGCATCCGATGCAAGATAGATATTGCTCGATACACGATTATTTTTTGCGGCTTCTAACGCAATTTTAGCTGCCCCTACACGGTTCATTTGGCCTGCCCCAACCCCAACAGTTTGTTGGTTGTTAGTCACAACGATTGCATTGCTTTTAACATGCTTGACAACTTTCCATGCAAAGAGCAACTCTTGTATATCTTCTTTCGTTGGTTTACGTGTCGTTACAACCTGTAAATCTGTTTCCGTTACTGTTTCGTGATCAACATCTTGAACGAGCACACCACCATTGATGGAAGTTATTTGTTTTTGGGTTGTTGAAGATGTACATGTTAGTCTAACGACACGTACGTTTTTCTTCTTTGTTAGAATCGATAAAGCTTCATCCGTAAAGTTTGGAGCGATAACAATTTCTAAAAATATGGCATTAAGTTTTGTTGCAAGGGCTTGATCAATTTCTCGATTAAATGCCACAATTCCACCAAAGATGCTCATCTCATCACTACTATAGGCTTTGTCATAAGCTTCTTCGAGTGTTGTTCCTGTGCCCACACCACATGGATTCATGTGTTTAACCGCAACCGCTGTTGGTTCATCAAACTCACTTAATATCGTTAATGCGGCATTTAAGTCTTGTACATTATTATAAGAAAGTTCTTTTCCGGATATAACAGTAGCCTCAAAGATGGAGTAAGGGTCTTCGTGGGTTTTATACAGTACGGCCTTTTGATGTGGATTTTCACCATATCTTAATGTTTTGTGACGTTTCCAGTGCGATAGAATTTCTTCATCACCGGATAAATAGTTTGCGATGACTAAATCGTAATTTGATGTATGCTTAAACACTTTTTGTGCCAATCTTTTACGTGTTTCAATCGTGGTGTCACCATGAAGCTTCAACGCTTGTAAAATTTCGTCATAATCATTACTGTCGGCAATTACCGTTACATAGGCATGGTTTTTAGCGGCACTTCGCAACATTGCAGGACCACCTATATCAATGTTTTCAATCGCTGTTTCATACGCAACATCCGCTTGGTTTATTACCGTCTCAAATGGATAAAGATTAACCACAACCATATCAATCATATCAATGTTGTGCGTTTTAGTATTTTCTACGTGAGTATGATCATCCCTTTTCGCTAAAATACCACCATGAATTAAAGGATGAAGGGTTTTGACTCTGCCTTCGAGTATTTCAGGATATTTTGTGTAATCACTGACTTGTGTAACCTCTATCCCAGCTTTCTCTAAGGCTGTTTTTGTCCCACCTGTTGATAGTATTTCATACCCAAGTTCGATGAGTCCTTTCGCAAACTTAGTAATCCCTGTTTTATCACTAACGCTAATTAAGGCTTTTTTCATGGTTTTCCTCCAATATACTTAGAATGGCTTTTGCGTAAAGTTCATGTTCAAT
>SLQR01000040.1 GCA_007131405.1 Candidatus Izemoplasma sp. | reverse complement strand
ATTATTTTTTTAGAAAGGTATAAATTAACGAATCATTTGATTATGAAAATATCAAAAATCTACCTGCTTATACTTGTGACATTCTCTTTTTTATTTGTCTCGTGTAAGGACAGTTCAACGGGGACAACTATAAATGAAGATGATCAAATTGATTTAAGTAAACCACTTGAACGGTTGCCTGGGGATGAAAACAAACCTATTGAAGAGGCTGTGTTTGATTTTTCTATTCCTACAGATGCTACAGAAGATGATATTTCGACAATTGAAGTTGACGGAATTGAACAACGTATTCTTCGCACAGAGATTGAAGTTGGATTTAAAGAAAACACTAAAGTTTCACAAATCAATGAACTGCTTCAAAAATACGATATCCAAATTATTGACATGATCGAGGGGATAGGCTCGATTATTTTCATGATTCCTGATCCCGGGAGTATTTCAAGTCTGAATTCTCTTATGGAAGAGATTGCGAATGAGTCAATTGTTGAGCTAGTTGTTGAATCGACACTTTTTGATAAATCTGACCTTTTGCTGTCTCAAGAGAGGCTGGTACATAAAATTCCGGAACATATTTCATCAAATAGCAGGTTAGAGCACCATTTAGCTATAAGGGCTCATGCTGCCTGGAATATGAAGAGCATGGTTGATGATCAAAGTAAAAAACCTTGGTTCGTTATCGCTGATGGTTTTGGTGACGGTATACCTGGAAAAGGTTATAATTCTACCTTTAAGTCTGACGACTTTGCTACTGGAAATCCATTCTTCCATGGTTACCATGTTTTAGGTGTTGCAACAGGGCACCATTTAAAACAAAACGATCTAAATTCAACATTGAATGATGTGGTTGGAATAATTCCTAATTCTTCTGCTGTTCGTGCCTACGATATGTTCTCATACGATGAATCCAGTATGTCCAGACGCATGAATTACATTATCAGAATAATTAGAGAGGTTTTAAAAGAAGATCCAGATGCAAGAATAATTCTGAATACAAGTTTAAATAACAGATCTAGAGCAATCTCCAATAACACACTTGCTTATATATGGATTGGTAAAGTTAGAGGTACTGGCAGAACGGAAAATCTGGAAAACAAAATTGTTCATTTCACTGCGGCTGGCAATCATTCCCTTTTTGATGCTCAGGATAACAGCTTTTTTTCCCTTGCAGGGTTGAAAGATGTTAGAATTAAAGATTTAAATACTCGTTCAAGATTAAAAAATACATTTGTTGTAGAAAACCGTGTCAATACACCTGAGTCTCAAAATCAAAGACCCTTACCCGGTTGCGCTAATTTTGATAACAGTATGGGGGGAAATTTATCAGCTATAGGAACGGATGTTTATTCATTTGTGAGTAACTCGGCAGTAGATAGATTTTCAGGATCTTCACTGTCAACACCTCAAGCAGCCGGATTAGCATACTATGTTTGGGCTGTAAACCCATCTCTGACTGTATCAGAAGTAATGAGCATCATGCAGAATACTTCTGAAGAGAGATCAACAACGACCCTGGCGAGGCCATCCTTCGATTGCAACAATGCAACACCACAACCAGTCATAGATGCTTATGCAGCCATTCTCGCAGCTGGTGGGGAAAATGCTCGCAGAGTATTATTAGATGTAAATAAAGATAATGTGTTCGATGAAAAAGACATTGAAATTTTTGTACGTGAGTTTAATGATCGCGACGGAGAATTGGATTATTCAAGATACGACTTGAATGGTACCGGAAACACTGGAGGAAATGGGAAAGATCGATTTGATCTAAATATTAACTTAACATATGGAATAGTAACACAAAATATTGAAGGTGAAGATATTGAGTTTAATGAAAGTTCACTGACCGATCAGGAAATTCTTTGTTACTATGCGTATTCAGAGCTTTTTGAAGGTAACTCTGATGTTAGATCGGAGTTGTTGGATGGAGTTTGCTCGGAATCAGCCTGCGGCCCAGTCACTTTTACATACAATGGAACCGAGGTTACATACGATTCAGTAATTGGAGCAAATAACCGCTGTTGGTTGGACCGCAATCTGGGTGCTTATCAGGTAGCTACCTCTTCAACCGATATCCAAGCATATGGCGACTTATACCAGTGGGGCAGGGGTGCTGATGGGCACGAAAAACGAGATTCACCTCTTGTTTCAGAACGGAGAGATTTTAGCAGTTCCGACCTAAGCAGTTCAGACCAACCGGGTCACGGTAATTTTATTTTAAGTAGCAGGGATTATAATCATGACTGGAGAAACCCTAAGAATGATAACTTGTGGCAGGGAGTGAATGGTATAAACAACCCTTGTCCAGATGGTTATCGGTTACCAACTGAGGCTGAGTGGAATGCTGAACGTCAAAGCTGGAGTAGTAATAATGCATCTGGAGCCTTTGCTTCCCCTCTGAAATTGACTGTAGCGGGAGAGCGAGAAACCAGTTTTGGTGATTTCGTCAGTGTTGGCTCCGCTGGAAACTATTGGTCAAGTACTGTATTCGGTACCGCTGCTCGAAGATTGGGATTTACTAATAGCAATGCCGGTATATCTAGCCGTACCCGAGTGTACGGTTTCTCCGTCCGTTGCATTATGGATTAACACTTTTTAAAAATTAGACTGACCATTTCGCTGGACGTGATGGCTACGATAATTCAATACAAATAAAGTAGTTGTTCTCTAGAGATGGAAAAATTGTGGACATATACAACCAATGAAGACAGCAAGGTATTAACTGAAAAAAAGTCGGTGGAATTCTATCACCGTGCAGCTAAATTTTTAAATAAGAAAACT
>SLQR01000011.1 GCA_007131405.1 Candidatus Izemoplasma sp. | reverse complement strand
TTTATGCTTATTGCTTACTGCATGATTATGTTTGGCAAAAAGCCCCTTGCTCTTTTAAGATCAGTATAAAAAAAGCTGTTTTATAAAAAAACAGCTTTTTTTATTTGGTTAAAAACATCGCGTCGCCGAAAGAAAAGAATCGGTATTTTTCATCAATCGCATGCTGATACGCATCAAAGATAATCGATTTTGACGCAAAGGCTGAAACAAGCATCAACAACGTTGATTCCGGCAAATGAAAATTCGTCAGTAAGGCATCAACGACTTTAAATTCAAACCCTGGATAAATAAACAAATCACTAAATCCGCTGTCTTCAGTGACCTTGCCATGAAGCTTAGCGACCGTTTCTAAAGTACGCATCGAGGTCGTTCCAACCGCGACAATGCGTCTGTTTTCCTGTTTGGCCTTTTGAATCGCTTCGGCAGCTTCTTGAGTGACAGTATAGTATTCTTCATGCATCTTATGCTCTTTTACATTTTCAACACTCACTGGTCGAAACGTGCCAAGGCCAACATGAAGCGTGACCGTGACAATATCAATGCCTTGGGCTTTTAAACGCGCTAAATACGCTTCTGTAAAATGCAGTCCTGCGGTTGGTGCAGCGGCACTGCCTTTGTGTTTACGGTAGACCGTTTGATAGCGATCTTGATCGTCAAGTTTTTCATGAATGTAAGGCGGAAGCGGCATTTCACCAAGCTTATCAAGCAGTTCATAAAACACACCTTCGTAATGCATCTTAAACCGTCTTAATCCTTCATCAAGCACCTCAATACATTCCGCAACAAGGGCTGAATCACCAAACACAACACGCGTGCCAACTTTAACTTTTTTTGCTTTTTTTACTAAGCATTCCCACACATCGTTCGGTTCGGATTTAAGCAACAACACTTCAATCACGGCACCGGTATCGCTTTTCTCGCCAATCAAACGCGCTGGCAAGACGGCGGTATCGTTTAAGACAAGGACATCGCCTGATTTTAAGTAGTGCTGCAACTGGGAAAACTGTTCATCTATATGGACACCCGTATCACGGTTCACCACAAGTAAGCGTGAGCCTAATCGGTTCTTCAACGGGCTTTGAGCAATCAGTTCATCGGGTAAGCGATACGTAAAATCTTTTAATTTCATTCAAATAAACCACCTTGGTATGCGTGTTTAAGATGTTTATACGCCTTTTCGGTTGCAACGCGTCCACGGGGCGTGCGTTTAATAAATCCGAGTTTTAATAAAAACGGTTCATACACATCTTCAATGGTCGTGACTTCTTCTGAGATTGATGAAGCAAGACTTTCAACCCCAACAGGGCCTCCACCAAATTTATCAATCAGTCCATTTAAGTAATCATAATCTTTTTGGTCAAGCCCTAGCGGATCAATCCCCAGTTTATCAAGCGCAAGTTTGGTAATATCCAAACTAATGACGCCATCATTTAAAACATCCGCAAAATCGCGAATACGTCGAAATAAACGATTGGTAATCCGTGGTGTTCCGCGACTTCTTCGAGCAATTTCAAGCAAACTTTCATCAGCAATATCTGCCTCATATATCCGTGCAGTACGCGCACAAATTTGACGCAAAGCGTCTTCATCATAATATTCAAGTTTATGAACGACCCCAAAACGTTCGCGAAGTGGCGCAGTCAAATCACCAAAACGCGTGGTCGCACCAATCAATGTAAAAGGTGGCAACTCAACACGAATCGAACGGCTTGTTTCATCTTTCCCAACAATTAAATCAATCGCAAAATCCTCCATCGCCGGATAAAGCACTTCTTCGACAACACGTGGCAATCGGTGTATTTCATCAATAAATAAAATATCACCCGGTTCTAAGCTCGTTAAAAGCACCGCAAGATCGCCGCTTTTTTCAATGCTTGGTCCACTGCTCACCTTGATTTGCACACCAATTTCATGCGCCACAATGTTTGCGAGTGTTGTCTTCCCTAAACCCGGTGGGCCATATAAAAGCACATGGTCAAGGCTTTCTCGTCTATTTTTAGCGGCACGAATAAAAATATCCATCATCTCTTTGACATGGTCTTGGCCGATGTATTCTTTTAAGGTTTTTGGACGCAAACTCAATGGTTCTAAATCATCGTCGAAACGCTCTGCGGAAACTAAACGTTCACTCATACTATCACCTCATTAAAAATTATACACGAAAGGCTTTATTTTACAACTAAAAGCCAATTTTTCCATTATACTATATAATTGTCTATTTTTAGATAGTGTGGTAAAATAAAAACAACGTGAGACCAATGATAAGGGGGTAATCGTGATGCTCAAGAATATTTTTAAAGCTCGAGATGCATCTGAGAAAGTCAAATACGACTTAGAAAAAGAATACAACAAGCGTATACGTGCGAGCTATCAAGCACTTGATTCACTGAACATCGCAGAAGAAAAACTGACAGATGAAGCTGAACAACGCTTCGAGAAAAAAGAGCGCGAATACGCCAAATCAAAGCAAGCCCTCGAATCATCCCACCAAAAAAGTCGGGAAAAGTTGATTCAAGAACAAACCAAAGAACGCGACGAAAAAGCTTCAACATTAACCCGCTCAAAAGCAAGCGTCAAAGAGCAAATCGAAGCCCTGAGACTTGATTATAAAAAATCATCGTTGTTTATTGAAGATGAACTTGCCAAACTCGATCAAGATCGCCAAGTGAAAATAAAAGAAATTGAAAAGAAACATCTTGAGAATGCAAACATCTATCAAGAAAAGTTATCGCTTTACCAAGATAACTTGAAAAAAAATCAACAAAAGAATAAAAAACGAATCGAAGCGATTCTTGAAACCTTA
>SLQR01000108.1 GCA_007131405.1 Candidatus Izemoplasma sp. | reverse complement strand
TTGATTAAATTCCCCATCATTCGTTAGAAGCAACACGCCACTGGTATCGTAATCAAGTCGACCTACTGGGTAGATGCGTTCTTTCGTTGGGACAAAGTCTAAGACCGTTTTACGGCCCTTTTCATCGTCCGTTGTGCTTATGCAGCCTTCTGGCTTGTAAAGCACATAATGAATCGGTTCAAACGGTTCAAGGGGTTTATCATGCACTAAAATTGTATCGTTTTTCGATACTTTTGTGCCGAGTTCTTTCACCACTTCACCGTTCACTTTTACGTTTCCTTGTAGCATCAGTTCTTCCGCTTTACGGCGTGAACAAACACCACTTGCTGCAATCACTTTTTGTAGTCGTTCCATTGGTTTATAACTCCGAATCTGCAGGTAGTTCCTGCGCGTGCACTTGACGCACTTTTAAGTGCACTTGTTTTATGCGTCGATCTTTAATTTCGCGGATGGTAAAGGTCAGTTCAAAATAATCCGCTTCTTCTGTATGGTCATAATTAATGACGCGTTGGGTAATCACATGCTTCATGTCCACTTCTGGCAACTCTTCAAACTGTTCAAAGAGCCAACCCCCAAGGGTTTTATCGTATTCTGGTGGGTTCCCTAAATGTAAGTCTTCAAATAAATCCGCTAAATAGATATCAGCATTAATGCCATATTCCGTATCCGAGTACTTCGTGATAAGTTCTTCTTCCACATCGTCGTGTTCATCGTAAATCTCACCGACAAGTTCTTCAAGGGCATCTTCCATCGTCACGATGCCGCTAGTTCCACCAAACTCATCACTCACGACCGCCATGTGGGTACTTTCACGCTGCAAGGTTTCAATCAAGGTATCAGCACGCATCGATTTCGAGACGAAAATCGGGGTTTTTAACAATTTACGGATATCAACCGTTTCCCCTTTAATTAAGACGGTGAAGAAATCGCGTTCCGTTAAGATCCCAATAATGTTATCACGGTAACCCTCATAGACGGGTAAACGTGAGAATTGATGTTCAAAGAAAATCTCTTTAATCTCTTCCGTGGGTGCGTTAATGTTGATCGCAACCATGTCAACACGCGGGGTCATAATTTCATACACCTTACGTTGCGATAAATCAAGGACGCTTTGAAGCATCTCTGCTTCATCTTCATCGATTGACCCTTCTTCTTCCATCGTATCAATAATCGTTTCGAGTTCATCTTCTGTGACACTGATGGTGACACGGTTATCGGGTTTAATAAACCACGATTTAATTTGGATGAATCCCCAGGTAACTGGTCGCATCAACTTAATGATTATATACATCGAGGCGCTAATGCTTAACGCAATCGAATCGGCGTGTTTTTTCGCCAGACTCTTCGGAATGATTTCCCCAAAGATTAAAATGATCGTTGTCATGATGAATGTGTTTAAAATCATCACTAGCGTTTCATTATCTTGAAACAACGTCGAAAAGACCCCGACACTCACAGTGGCAAGGGCAATGTTTGCTAAATTGTTACCAACGAGGATTGTCGACAATGTCAAATCATAATTATCGTGAATCCAATAGGCTTTTTTTGCGCCTTTTTTCTCTTCTTCAATGTAGCTTCGCATACGGATTACATTCATGCTTGAAAACACTGTTTCACTCATGGAAAAGAAACTTGAGACAATCAAAAGACCAATCAAAATCACAAGACTTACGATCGACACATCAGCAAAACTAACTAGTAACCTGGCGGCATCCTCCAATGACATTCACTCCTTAAGCTTTGGTACTGTATTTACCCGTTTGGGTACTCACGATGATTTCATCGTCAATTTCGATAAATAATGGAACTTGAAGCAAATACCCTGTTTCTAATGTTGCATCTTTTGTGGCATTCGTTACCGTGTTGCCTTTGACCCCTGGTGGGGTGTCGGTGACACGTAGCGTCACTTTTTCCGGTAAGTCAACGCCTAAAATTTCTTTTTCAAACATAATGATGTTGACATCCATCATCGGTTTTAAGAATCGCATTTCGTCTTTAATACGGTCTTCAGGAATTTCAAGCTGTTCGTAGGTTTCATTGTCCATAAAGACATGCATATCCCCTGAAGCGTATGAATACTGCATTTTATATTTATCAATCATTGCAGTTTGCACTTTTTCACCGGCACGCCATGTTTTATCGGTCACAGACCCGGTGCGTAAATTACGTAGTTTACTACGGACAAACGCACTACCTTTACCCGGTTTTACGTGTTGAAAATCAAGCACGACATAGAGATTTCCATCGTGTTGAATGGTTTGTCCCGTTTTAAAATCATTGGTTGTAATCATGATACTCCTCCTTCAGTCATGAAACTATTATATATGCTTTACCATGCTTATGCAAGAGGCTTATTTCTCAAACCAACTTGGTTCTTTGAAGGTGTTCCATCCAGCGATGGTTTGTGTGAAGTTAAATCGTACACGTTGTTTTTTTGACGCATGCGACATAATGAACTCAATGCGGTTCGCATCGCGGCCTGCGTCGTAATCCGCTTCAAAGATAATCGCCTTTTTCGTTGTCTCACGCATCGTTTGAATATCAGACCCAATCTTCTCACGATGCCCTTTTTCATCGATGCTGTAAATGGAAACATTGTTAATGTTTTCAAACACCACCATCGCTTCATCGGTTTTTTGCGATTGAAACGATGTGTTCTCTGGGTGGGTGGGTTTCACATCAAGATGGGTAAGATAGAAAATAACGTGTTTGGCTTCGGTAAGTTGAATGCGATCGATTTGAACATTATAGAAGATTAAATCTTCCATAAAGCCCGGCGTTAAAAATTGATACTTTTTAATGAATCGCTCAAAAAGCTGCGCGGT
>SLQR01000087.1 GCA_007131405.1 Candidatus Izemoplasma sp. | reverse complement strand
TATCTGAAGAAAATAGTCAGAACTTACGATGCAGTAGATTCAAGTGAAAATGTTTCACAGGAATGTACTCAGGAAATATTAATTAAAAGAGTGGATTTTGAAGGTCTGGAATTTCCTGAAAACCGAACCAAAGCGGATGGCAATGCCCTCCTTTGTGACGACGATTTCGAACAGACGACTGAGGGGCTTCCATCCCCTGAAGAAACGGGCTACCCCAGTGTCAATGGAGTGGAATTGAAAGGCAATGTCAGTCTGGATTGTGGAATCTCAGCCACCTATACGGATTCGTATACGTTTTCCGGGCCCTGTAAATCTGAAATAATGAGGACCTGGACCATACGTGAATGGAGGTGCGACACCTCAGTAATAATAGACAATCAGAACCAGTTTATCCAGATAATTGATACCCTGGGGCCGGAGATCGTGTGTCCACCGGACATGACAGTGACCACTTCTTCTAACTTTAGTTGTTCGGCCAACGTATTCATTAATCGACCTATGGCAGAAGACAATTGTAACGATGTAGCGAGGATTTCGTTGCAGTATCCCGGCGGATTTTCCGAGGACTGGGAGTCGGCTATTCTCAACCTGCCTGTAGGTGAAAATCAGCTCAACTTTACGGCTTATGATAATTGTTACAATTCACAGGAGTGCAGCTCAGTCATAACGGTAAAAGATGAAACACCTCCGGTGGCCATTTGTAAAGAAACGACTGTCATTTCTTTAACCGTTGATGGTACGGCAAGGGCCAATGCATCTGTTTTTAATAACGGTAGCTTTGATATGTGTGGCCAGGTTTCCTTCCAGGTGAGGAGAATGGATCAAGGGTGTGATGGGGAAGAACCGGAATTCGGCCCCTATGTAGACTTTTTCTGCTGCGACCTTGAATTCAACCCCATCAGAGTGGTCCTTCAGGTAACTGATGAGGCGGGGAATACCAATGAGTGTATGGTGCAGGTGGTGGTACAGGACAAATTGTCCTCCATCATTAACTGCCCTCCTGATATTACCATCAGTTGCGAATTCGAATACGACGAAACAGATTTGTCTGTATTTGGAGAGGTGGTTCAGTTGGAAAATCTATCGGATCTGCAAAACCCTTCCCTCGACCCGCGAAGCCCCATTGTCATTGACGATATTGGAAATCCGGAGAACCAACCTCAAAACTGGGGTGTGGATGGATATGCCTACAATAACTGTGAATTGGTTGTTTCAGAGGAGGCTCAGTTCGATTTTGATTCTTGTGGAGAAGGTCAAATTACAAGGACCTTTTCTGCTACGGGTTTGGATGGAAATTCCAACAGTGAGTGTCACCAAAGGATAACCATTGAAAACTTAACACCATTCAGTGAAATAGATATCACCTGGCCGCAGAATGCTACGGTGGAAAATATGTGTTCGGGTGTCGACCTGGATCCGCAGCAAATGGGATTTCCTGAATACGAGCAGGGAAGTTGTGATCAAGTTCATTACACTTATTCAGATCAGATTTTTTACATCAATGACAGCGATGATCCCGTTTGCTTCAAAGTGGTCAGAACCTGGACTGTGGTGGACTGGTGTCAATTTGAAAATGGTCATTATGCCACATTTTCTCAGCAGCAGACTATAATAGTAATCAACGATATTGCACCGGTCTTCACGGGCAATTGTGAGGATATTTCGGCCTCTTCTACAGACCCTCATTGTTCGGGAGCTCATATTGACCTGGTACAATCGGCAGAGGATGACTGTACACCGGAGAATCAACTCGTATGGAGGTACGACATCGATTTGAACAACAACGGTATTTTCGATTATAGTTCAGAGTATAATCCGCATGCGGATGTTATGGATCCCGCGGATGCCAGTGGTACTTATCCATTGGGAACACATCGGATTGTCTGGACAGTGACCGATGGCTGTGGGAATAAATCAACTTGCCAGCAGCTATTCAACCTGGTAAATATGACCCTCCCCAAAGCCATTTGTAAAAATGGTGTGTCCGTAGAGTTGATGGGAATGGATACCAATGATGACGGGGAGTTAGATTCCGGTGTTTTCAATCTCAAGGCGCAATCGCTCGATGTGGCCAGCCATCATTCTTGTGGATATGAGGTGAGTTTTGCTTTTTCACCGGATGTTTCTGATACCATTCTAACGTTCGAGTGCGAGGATATTGGAGACCACTACATTCCTGTCTACGTCATTGCCGAAAATGGAATGTATGATTTTTGTGTCGCCCTCGTTGAGGTTCAGGACAATATGCAGGTTTGCGGGCCTTCGGGCGGCAGTACAGGAGGGTCGGGTAACTTCCTGATCGCAGGGCAGATTGCCACTGATTCAGGCCTGGAGGTTCCGAGAGTGGAAGTGATGCTTTCCGGATCAGGTCAGGATTCAGAAGTGACCGGACTGGATGGGAATTATCTATTTGAATCCTTGACTGCGGGAACCACGTATGAGCTTATACCAGTCAAAGACATCGAACCGTTGGCGGGTGTTTCTACCTTCGACATTGCACTTCTGCAGCGACATATACTGGGGATTCAGACATTCAACTCCCCCTATCAGTATATAGCGGGAGATGTAGATAGAAACGGAGTGATTGACATAAGAGATATCGCTCAATTGAGGAGGTTGATCCTGGGTACTTATGATCACTTCCCCGACAACACCTCGTGGAGGTTTGTTCCGTCCGATTTTGTATTCAATGGACACAATCCCCTTCAGGGAGGCTTTGATGAAACCATTCTTATTTCCAATTTGACAGAGAACAGAACCAACCTTGATTTTACAGGGGTAAAAATCGGTGACATCAGTGGCAGTATTAATCCCGCAGGGTTGGTGAACAGTGCTGATGAGCGCGAT
>SLQR01000083.1 GCA_007131405.1 Candidatus Izemoplasma sp. | reverse complement strand
GATTCATTATTTGCTTTACAAGCCAGAAGGCTGCATTAGCACAACAGACGATGAAAAGGGCCGTAAAACGGTCTTAGACTTTGTCCCAACGAAAGAACGCATCTACCCAGTTGGTCGTCTTGATTACGATACCAGTGGTGTGTTGCTTCTAACGAATGATGGAGAGTTCAATCAAATGATGATTCACCCAAGCAGCCACATTGAAAAAGAGTACCAAGTGACCGTCAAAGGGTTTGTGCGTAAAGAAACATCCCGCAAACTTGAACGCGGCATAAAAATTGATAATGTCCGCACCAAACGTTCACGCATCACCAAAGTCGAATACAACAAACGCACAGAATCGACGCGTTTGCACTTGACCATCACCGAAGGAAAATACCACCAAGTTAAACGCATGTTTGAAGCCGTTGACCATGAAGTCACGAAGCTTAAACGCGTACGTTTTGGGATTATCACCCTTGATGGCATGAGTCGCGGCGACGTTAGACTCTTAAAACCACACGAATACAAACAACTTGTGCATTTGGCAAATCGCCGTAAATGATTGTTAATTTCGTGTTAATTTATTGTCGAGACTATTCGCACTGTGATACAATGAAACCGCATTAATAAATGAGGTGGACATATGAAACGATTAAACCATTACCAAAAAGACATTTTGTTTTTACTTATTGTCATTGGCGCTCAGATGTTTTTCAGCTTATTTTACCCATTTCGAAACCCAGCGGCTGAGACAAGCATTCACGTGCACCAGCGTTTCATCTTTTTGGAATTTGAATTTGTCAATTTAAATGAATCAACGCTTTATATTCCATTTATTGCGATCTTTTTCGTTATATCACTTATCTTCTTACTCATTCAAAAGCGAAAACGTTACGCGCTTATTTATGGGTTTGCGCTTGCGCTTGTCGCAAAAGCCTACTATTTAACAGAACTCTTTGCCCTTTCAGGCAATACCTACAGTGACCTATCCATCAACGGCACATTCTCACAACGCATTGTTTCCGGTGGTGAAGTCCTCGCACACGACATAACCATGTACATCTTAGTCATCCTCATTGTGATTAAAACCGGCATCTATGTACATGATTATTACATGAAAAAACGCAGCATTAACACAAACATATAAAACAGCCGAAACCAAACCATTTCAGAATGACTGAAATGGTTTTTTTTATTTGTTCTGAGTGCTAAAAAATAACACATGACACATCGTGAAAGCTGATTTAACCTTTACACACTATGTAATCTCCGCTATACTTTAATAAAGAGGGTGAATGCTATGAATACGTATATCGCCAAGTGGATACGAATTATCGAAGAAATGAAGAACGACAACACATACAAAACTGCGTGGGGACGCGGGATTGTTGAGTGTGTGTTTTTGGGTGAGTATACCGCCCTTGATCAGAATGTCATTGTAAAACAGTCTGATGTTGCCAATAAAATGATTAAGTATTATTGGAATCAGACCTTTTTCTTTGGGTTAGAACAAGGTAAAAACCCAGTTATTTTACAACACGTTCAGGCAATGATTGATAAGTATAAAGAAGAAGTAAGTGTGTACCCCGTTCCTTGGGATAAAGCAGAACCTTATTTTTTCAAGCATAGATCGTATTATGATAAACATGTTAAAGCTATCTTACGAAATGCTAAAACAAATGTCTGTCCACGATTTTTAAGGGTCGGGAAAGACACACTTGATGTTTATCAAATAGACGATAAGAATAAAACACTTATGTTTAATTTAGATGATATTGAAGAGATTAAAGAGTTTGCCTTTGTCTTAGCCAAACTCTTTAACTATAAGTGGGCACAACTCTTAGAACGTTATAACACCGCACCTAAGATTGCCAGTAAAGTGAATGCAGCGGCTGAACAGAAAGTAAAAAGACAAAGCTTACAAAAGTATAAACAAGTCTTACTAGAGTTTTTCCACGACACTGAGATACGTGATTTTTATACCGGTGAAGTTATAGAAAAAGAGGATATTCATGTCGATCATGTGATTCCCTGGAGTTTCATCTATAGTGATGAAATATGGAATTTAGTTGTGACCAAATCCAACAATAATCTATCCAAAAGCAACCGACCACCAACACAGGAAGAAATCGAAAAACTCAAACTTAGAAACCTACAATTGCTCGATAAACTTCCAGATAAAAAGCATGAAAAGTACAAAAAATCTATTCAATATGCATTAAATGAAAAACTGCTCGACAAACTCTTTGTTAACATGAAAGGATAAGAATGAAAACCCACAATAAGTTAGTCCGTGACAAAATACCAGATATTATTCAAGCTGCAGGTAAATCATGCAAAACACATGTTTTGGATGATGCGACCTATTTAGCTGAACTAAATAAGAAACTCATTGAAGAAAGCAACGAACTTATCAATGCGAAAACAAAGGATCAAGTTATCGAAGAACTCGCAGATATTAAGGAAATATTCAATGCGTTATTAAAGCAGCATGGTATTAATGAAGTAGAGATTATCAAGAAACAAATCGCAAAAAACGAGAAGCGTGGTGCTTTTAGCAATAAAATATTCTTAGAATCAGTCATGAACAAACAAAACATTGAAGTAGAAGACATGCAGGAATAAAGAAAAAGTGTTTTAGGATCATTACTATCGAAATTTCTTGGAAAGGATTAAAGGTTAAGCGCTATCGACATGGAGGTGCTGGGAATGGGCGCATAAATATTGCTGAATACATTAAGCAAACATTACCTAAAGTCTATAAAGAAGCTAACAATCATCTTATGAGTTTAGTTGATAACCACAAAGCATGGATTACTTGGAGCGAAATTCAACCCCTGATTAACAATCAAAAATAAACTATAAAGCCCATTCAT
>SLQR01000110.1 GCA_007131405.1 Candidatus Izemoplasma sp. | reverse complement strand
TCAGCAAAGACATGCTTTGAAAGTTTTCGTAAAAAGGCTACGCCGCCTTCATTGACACCACGCTGTGCATCACCTAAATAATAGATGATGTTCGATACCGCATCAACACGGAACCCATCAATATGAAAATAACGCATGAAAAAGAGCGCATTTGAGATAAGAAAACTTTGGGTTTCTGTGCGTCCTAAGTCAAGGTTTGCGGTTCCCCATTCTTCGTTTTCACGAATTTCTGGGTCGCGATACTCATACAGTGGCTGCCCATCAAACATATAAAGACCATGCGCATCTTTACAAATATGACCGGGTACCCAGTCCATGATTACGCCAATGCCTTCTTGGTGACAGCGATCGACAAAATACATGAAATCTTTTGGTACACCGTAGCGTGAGGTGACACTGTAATACCCAGTGCCTTGATAACCCCACGATTCATCAAGTGGGTGTTCGATAACGGGTAAAAGTTCGAGATGGGTATAATTATTTTCCTTCACATACGGGATTAAAAGGTCCACGAGTTCGGCAAAAGAATGCCTTGACCCATCCGGCTTACGCATCCACGTTCCAAGATGCACTTCATAGATCGTCATCGGTTTATTGTAAGGGCGTTTACGGTTTTCCATGTAGGCTTGATCAAGCCATGCATAACCTTCAATGTCATAAACTTTCGACACGGTGTCTGGGCGTTCTGCACTAAAGAAAGCATAGGGATCACTTTTATAAAGCGTGCGTCCATCATGTGTCTCAATCTGATATTTGTACGCGCTCCACTCAAGATCTTTTGGCACTTCAATGCGCCATATTCCACTTGGGTCGATGCGTGTCATCTGATGGACCCAAGCTTCATAGTTGTTAAACTCGCCAACCACACTAACCGCTTTGGCATGGGGCGCGTAAACTGTAAAGCAGGTTCGTTCAATCTCCCCTTGGTCATTGCGGATTAGATGCGCACCAAAGTGACGATATGCATCTGTTAAATCGCCATGATTGAAATAATAAAGTGTTTCAGGATCAAATGGTTTCATAAGCACCTCACGAATTCAATTTTTTTTGAATCATCTCATAACGAAAGCCTTGTCGCATTAACTTTTGTATAAGTTTTTGTCGCTCACGGTGGTCTAAAACATCATACTGTTTCTTCACTTTTTGAATCGCTAAATCGAGCAACGCTCCTTCATCGATGGTCGCTTCAATTTCCTTGACATAAGCTTCGATCAATGGCTGAAATAGTGATTGGGAGAAGCCGCTTTGGTAACACTTTGTTTGAAGTTTAATCTTGAGTTTTTCTTGCGGTTGTGGTTTCTGTGATTTAGTGGTTTTTTCAATCAGGGCTTGGCATTTTTCTGTCTCACATTTCGAGGAGAATGCTTCAAGCGATTGCGCAATGCTTTCTTCGTCAAAACCCTCTTCTTCAAGTTTCTTGCGCAAGTGGTAACGGCCTTTAAGCTCAAAGGTGAAAAAGTCCTCAAGCATCATGGCTAACGTTTTTGCTTCATCGACATAGTTATCTTTTTCTAAACGATCAAGGACTTGGTGGATAATCCCCTGAGGAACTCCATCTTTTTTAAGCGCTTCTTTTAGGCGTTTACGGGTGTAGTTTCTGCGCGCAAGTTTGGTTAATGCTAAAGCATAGGCATGATAAAACTGATCGTCTTTAAGCAGCGCTTTATAGGTCTTTTCATCAAGCGATTGGCGGGTAAATAATTGATAGGCAATGACCGTTTCTTGATGCACGATATGGTCGGACTCTCCAGGTTTGTCGACGGTGAGTTGAAAAGTGGTTTTGGTTTTTGGTTTAAGGGATTTAATCTTAATCATTAAGCTCATCTCGCAACGCCAAATATGCAGCTTGAAGTTGAAGGTCGTTGTTTAAATCACTGCGCATCGATAGAAGTTCCTGACTAAGTGCGTTCGCGGTTTCCGCGTTTAATGTGCCTGTGATGGTTAAGCTTTTACTGGCTTGGTAAACACTAAGAATATCTTGAGTCACCTTGTCAAAATAGCCATCGGTTCGAAGGGTATGTCCGAGCAAATTCAGAATGGTTTGAGCGCGAGCAATCATATCATCGACCTCGTCTTCAACAAATTCTTCATTCTCGCGTAAATATAGCAGCGGCATGGTAAAAAGTGCGTCCTGCTCGACTGTGACAATTGGTTCATAACCGGGTCCTTCATTTACCCAATTGCCGTCGCTTGTTAACCAACGTCCAAGGGTAAGGTGTAAATAGTCGCCACTTTTGGTGCGTAAACCAATTGAACTTTGGAACGTCCCTTTTCCGTATGTTGTGGTTCCATAGGTTGTGTATCCACCGTATTCATCCATAGCTGTGGCAAAGACTTCTGATGCGCTTGCGCTATAGTGATTCACCAACACAGCAATTGGATACGGTTTACGGTCTGAATTGCTACCATATACCGGATTCGTCTCAACACCACTAATGCTGATAGTTTCAAACGTATAAAACGGTTTGTCATGGGTGTCTCGTGATAAAAATATATCTAAAATCTCTAATAATGCGTCGGAGCCACCGCCGCCATTATCACGCAGATCAATAATCAAGCCTTCAATGCCAATTTCCTCTTCAAAGTACTCAAGCCAGTCTTTGAAAAGGTCAGCGGTGTCGCTTCCAAAGGTATGCACATGAATCACGGCGATTGAATTGTCTAAAAGTTCGGCTGTAACGCTTGGGTTATCGATGACACGACGTTCCATTGAGGTATAGTAAATGGTTGTGTTGCCACCACGTCTATAGCCAACTTCAACCGTGCTTCCTGCTTCACCACGTAAAATAGCGGTGGTTTCAATAAAGGATCGTTCACGGTAATCTGTCCCGTCAACATGGGTAATCACATCGCCTGCCATCAACCCTGCCTCTTCAGCTGGAGAGGATGGAAAGACACTACGTATAACGACTTGTTCACTGACGTTTTCAACCGTAATCCCAATGCCAACAAAACTTTCACTTTGGCCTTCGCGGAAACGTTCATAGGCTTCGGCATCAAAATAATTGGTAAACGGATCATCTAAGGCACGAATCATGCCCAAAATAGCCCCTTCCCACAGTTGTTCTTCGGTTGGGTTTGAGTAGTGGTAATCAATCAAATGCCCAAACACTTCATCAAACGTATGGTCTTGATAGTCTTCCATTGGGGTTGGTGTATACAGCCCGATAATATACGCTAAACTCACCGCGATTATTACACCAAAGAAAGTCACATAATGTGTCCATTTAAGCGTCATGCGTTTCATCTTATTCATCCTCCATTCGACTGTCAAAGTCGCCGTGAATTTCAGAAGCTGGATTGGCAAAAACAAAAGCTTCTGGATCTGTTTCGGCAATAATATTTCGGATAATATAGTATTCGTTGCGGGTAATGACGGTTACTAGCATGGTTTTTGGAGTGTCGGAGTAGCCACCTTTAACTGGCACTAAACTTACCCCACGTTCAAGGTGTTTATAGATAAGATCTTTAATCGCTTCGGGTTGATTGGTGATAATCTGAACCGAACGCAATGAGTTCGCGCCAATGACAACCATATCCGCTACCTTACCGGCTAGCACAACGGTTAAAATAGCATAAAGTCCTCCTGCAATCCCATTGGTCGAGTAAAAAGTTATCATCCCAGCTAAGATAATAATGCCATCAACAGCATAAATCGATACGCTTAATGGCAATTTAAACATTTTGTTTAAAATTTTAATCGGTATATCAGTTCCACCACTTGTTCCGCCGTATTTAATCACATAACCGAACCCTAATCCCATAAAGAATCCCCCAAAAGCAATCGAGATAATAAAATCATCGGGTAAATCAAGGAGTGGTGAAAAGGTTTCAAGTAAGAATAAAAAGAAGGGAAACATGATTGAACCATAAATGCTTCGGTAAAAAGACTTCCACCCTAACATTAACCACCCAAGTCCCAGCAAGACAACGTTAAGGATAAATACCACCAACGAAATCGGAACTTGGAGCAATTCATGAAACAAAAGACCAACGCCACTGACACCACCAATAACAAGATTGTATGGGGCAATGAAATAATAAAAGCCAACCACCATGAGAAATATCCCCAAGGTAATCATCGTGTATCGCTTCTGAAAGTTAATTGTTCTGAGTGGTGTCATGGTCTAACTCTCCTTTAGCAAGTTTCTTTAAGTAACTTGAAATAAAGGCGTGAATGTCACCGTCAAGCACTTTTTGCACATTACCTGTTTCCGTCCCTGTTCGGTGGTCTTTGACCATCGAGTATGGGTGCATAACGTACGAGCGAATTTGAGACCCAAACGCATTGCTTGTGCTTGTATTGCGCATGCTGGTAATTTCATCTTGGTGTTTTTCAAGTTCAAGTTGGTAGAGTTTCCCACGCAAAATTTGCATCGCTGTTGCACGATTTTTTATCTGAGAACGTTCATTTTGACACGTAACGGTTAACTTCGTTGGTAAATGCGTAATACGAACCGCAGAGTCCGTTGTGTTTACGCTTTGACCACCTGCGCCACTAGAGCGATAGGTATCAATTTTTAAATCCGATTCTTGTAAGTCAATGTCAATCGTATCATCAATTTCGGGAATAACATTAATGCTTGCAAACGAGGTATGGCGTCGACCGCCGGAATCAAATGGTGAAATACGCACCAAACGGTGCACGCCAGATTCAGCTTTTAAATACCCAAAAGCGTTTGGTCCACTTATGGTCAATGTCGCGCTTTTTATTCCTGCTTCTAAGCCTTCTTGATAATCGTTAAGTGTGTATGTGTAGTTTTGCTGTTCCGCGTAACGGGTGATCATCCGATAAAGCATCATCGCCCAATCTTGTGATTCTGTCCCTCCAGCGCCCGGATGAATCTCAATAATCGCATTGAATTGATCATACGATTCAGATAGATAAAGCGCGATTTCAAACTTGTCAATGGCTTTTTTAAGTTGGTTTACGTCCTGCGAAACCGTATCTACTTCTTCGCCCATTTCCAAAAGTTCATGCGCCACTTTAAGGTTGTCTAAACGCTCACATAAATCGGTGTAGCGATCTTTTTTATTTTTCAGTTGTTTTAGTTCTTCAATCACTTTGTTTGCTTTTTGGTGATCATCCCAAAAGCCTTCTTCGTAGGTTTTTTTCTCTTTTTTAGCAATCATTTCATTGAGTGCATCAATGCCCAAAAGACCCTTTAAGTCTTTAAGGGTTGTTTCAATCGCTTCAATAATATCTTTTAGTTCACTTAATTCCATACCATCAAATCCTTTTATGAAAGTCAATCCTGATAGCACAAAGACTCAAGGCAAGCTTGAGTCTATTGTCTATCTTCCATGGCATTTCTTGTATTTTTTTCCACTACCGCATGGACATGGGTCATTACGACCGACTTTGTTTACGGAACGTGGTTTGCGTTTTTCTTGTTCTTCTTTGCCTGAATGGGTTGCGGTTGGTTTTGCGACTTGGACACGCTGTAAATTATCACGCACAACAGCACGTAAGACATAACGTGTGGTGTCGTTTTCAATCGCATGGACCATGTCACCAAACATTTCATACCCAACTTCTTGGTACTCTCGAAGTGGATTTTGCTGAGCGTACGAACGTAAGCCAATGCTTTGACGCAATTCGCTCATTTGATCAATGTGTTGTACCCAGTACGTATCAACGACACGTAGCAATACCGCTTTTAAGAACTCGTTGTATTTTTCTTCTCCGAAGGTTTTAAGTTTCTTTTGTAAATCTTCGTGCACCATTTCATCAAGGTACTTTATTGTCGCCTCTGGGTCGGTTGAGAATTGGTCTTTTTCGAGCACAGCTAAATTGAAGAGTTTGCCATTAAGTGCTTCGAATAATCCGCCAACATCAAGTTCAGCGTGCTTTTTCTCTTGCGATGTGTGCAAGGCAACCATACGTCTTAAATGGCGGTAAACAATTTCCTCAGCAATATGACGGACAGATTCTTGCAATAAGATGTCGCGACGTTGTTTATAAATAACTTCACGTTGCTTACGCAACACTTCATCGTACTGAAGAACGGTTTTGCGTCGGTCAAAGTTGTTTCCCTCAATCTGACGTTGAGCACGTCGGATAAAGCGTGAAAAAATTCCATAGTCTATTGGGCTTTCTGAGTTGGTTTTTTTATTCTGTGTAAGCATATCAATACGTTTTTTAAAGGAATCGCCACCGAAGCGTTTCAATAAATCATCTTCGGCAGATAAGAAAAATTTCGTGTACCCTGGGTCACCTTGTCGTCCACTACGTCCACGCAACTGATTGTCAATACGGCGTGATTCATGACGTTCGGTCCCAATGACAGCAAGTCCACCAACTTCTTTAACGCCTGGGCCAAGTTTAATGTCTGTTCCTCGTCCGGCCATGTTGGTTGCGATGGTGACTGACCCTTTTTTCCCAGCGTCTTCAACAATTTGCGCTTCACGTTCATGTTGTTTCGCATTGAGTACATCGTGATTGACGCCACGACGCTTTAGCAATTTACTTAAGAGTTCACTGCTTTCAATGGAGATGGTCCCAACAAGCATTGGTTGACCTTTGTCGTTACGCATTTTAATTTCATCCGCGATCGCGTTGTATTTTCCTTTCATGGTTGAGAAGATGACATCGTTAGCATCTTCACGAACAATCGGTTTGTTCGTAGGAATCTCAATAACAAGCATGTTGTAAATATTACGGAATTCTTCTTCCTCGGTTTTTGCTGTCCCAGTCATTCCTGAAAGTTTATCGTACATACGGAAAAAGTTCTGAAAGGTTATCGTCGCAAGGGTGGTCGTTTCTTTTTTAATTTCCACGCCTTCTTTTGCTTCAAGTGCTTGATGCAATCCTTCACTAAATTGACGGCCTTGCATTAAGCGTCCGGTGAACTGGTCGACGATAATAACGGCGTTGTCTTGGACCACATAATCAACATCGCGATCCATCGTATAGTTTGCTTTAACGGCATTGTTAATGTGATGCAATAGATTGACGTGATCAATATCGTAAAGGTTATCGACTGAAAAATAGCGTTCCGCTTTGGCAATCCCATCAGGGGCTAATGTCACAGATTTGCTTTTGATGTCAATATCATAATCATCTTCTGATAGTGTGCGGGCAAATGCCTGCGCTTGCAAATAAAGATTGGCGGTTGATTTAGCGCCACCGGAAATAATCAGTGGTGTGCGGGCCTCGTCAACTAAAATCGAGTCAACCTCATCAATGATTGCAAAGTTAAGTGGTCGTTGAACCATTTCTTCTTTATAAATAACCATGTGGTCTCGCAAGTAATCAAACCCTAATTCATTGTTGGTTGAATAAAGAATATCGCAAAGATAGGCATCGCGTTTTTCCTCTTTTGTCATGTCGCGTTTATTCAGCCCTACGGTTAACCCTAAGAAACGAAAAATTTCTCCGATTTCACCTTCAACTTCACGTGATGCTAAGTATTCATTGACGGTAACGATATGGGTCCCGTTGCCTGTTAACGCATTTAAGTACGCTGGCATAACGGCCGTTAAGGTTTTTCCCTCACCCGTTTTCATCTCAGCGATGTTGCCTTCGTGAATGACTTTTGCCCCCATGATTTGGACTTTAAAGGGGGTCATTCCCGTTACACGTGTCGATGCCTCGCGAACAAGCGCAAAGGCTTCAACGGCTAAATCATCCATCGTTTCACCGTTTTGTAAACGTGCTTTATAGTGCTCCGTTTTTTCTTTTATAACTTCGTCAGAAAAGGATTTAAACTCATCTTCAAGCGCAAGCACTTGATCGGCAAACACCTCGAGTTGTTTAAGTGCTTTTCGCGAAGGATCAAATAATTTTTTAAACATAATTCCACCTCATTTTGTCATAACTATAATACCATAAAGCCCTTGTTTTTCCAAAGCATTTCACTGCTTCTAACACGCTTTTTTCCAAGAAAAATGCGCCTAGGGGCGCATTTTGTTTATTCAGTTTCAATGACGGCGTATTTTCCATCATTTCGTAAGTACACTACACAAGTTTGTTCCGTTTCATCATCGCGATAGATAAAGAAATCATGACCGAGCATTTCCATCGCAGTGATGGCTTCATCCGTTGACATTTTTTCAAGTTCAATCGCTTTCTTTCGAACCGGTGATTTAACGAGTTCTCTTTCGAGAGCCTCTAAATCGATATCCTCCTGAAAGATATCGGCGACGCCTTCTTTTTTTTGGAGACTTCGAGTGATTTTGGTTTTGTTTTTGCGGATTTGGCTTTCCAACTTATCAATGGCTGAATCAATTGCAGCGTACATGTCCTCTTCCTTTACCTCTGCACGCATGGTGTAATACTTGGTTGGAATGGTCACTTCCACACGATGGTGGTCTTTGTAGGTCTTACACACAACGAAAGCATCCAGTTCTTCTCGAAAATAGCGTTCAACTTTTCCGAGTTTATCCTTCGCATAGTTCTCAATCGCCTCAGTGACTTCGAATCCATTTTTGCCTCTTACTTCAACGAGCATAAAATCATCTCCTTTTGGTTTATATATTCATTATAACATAGAGCGATTTTTTATCGTCAATATCGTTTCATTTTTCTGACATAAAAGCAACTTTTTCTTCAAGCGCGACGAGAAATTTTGTCGGTATTTTTTGATAATTAAAAAGACGAAACGGCTTAAGTAAAGCATTGCATATTGACAATGCCTCTAAGTGTTCACCAAACGTATGGTCATAAAAGAGGACCGACGATTGCGGACGGTTGATTAACCACTCAAAGAAACGTTTGGTCAATGCTGGGTGTTCATAAGCATCGAAAGAGTAAACTTCAAGGGTGTTGTAACTCATGGGGATGACATCATGGTTTAATGTGTAACGACCATAGGTCTCACACATTAAGCAAAGTCTTTTAAACGACAACAATCGCTCAAACGTTTGACTTCGAACATAAAAATTTTGACACACATCGCATACTGGCATAAAAAACACTCCTTTCACTTCTATAGTAAGTGTAGAGTGTTCTTTTTCTTTATCGAATGGCTGAAATCAGCAAAATTAATCCAAGAATAAATAAAAATAGTCCGATGATTAAAAGCCGTTTTGCTTGAACGGTGTTTTGCAAAATAACCGCTTCATACGTTAAGACGATAAACAATGCGCTAATGGCTAGGACATTAAAACTAATTAAATACGCTGTGTCAAAGACACGGAAAAAAAGCAAGCCTGCGAGTACAAGGACTAAGACGCTTGTGATGGAACGCAACGTTCGAATATTTTTATTCATGGCTTCACCACCTTTTCTATTATTATACCACGGCATGAAAAAAGACAAAGACTTTCTGTCTTCGTCTTCACCTTATTTAAGTTCTAATGTGGTCATGCATGTATCGGCATCATCACTGGTGGTAAGTTGTTGGGTTGCGCTTAAATCTTGGTATTCAATCTCAATATCCACGGTGGTGTGTCGTGGCAACCAAAATCCTTTAAAGCCGTTGTCATACGCTGTGTAATCACCTTCATAGTAAACCGTCCCATCAAGATCGGTAATGCGTACAAAGAACGTTTCATTCGCAAGCTCCCCTTGGCAGGTTGTTAAACTGTGTGTCCCACAAGGATGGGTGAAGGTAATATAGGGTGCTAGCGATAAATAAAACAATTCTTCATCAATCGCATAGGCAAATGTGGCATCCTCAAAATAGAGTGTTAGCGTATGTGCACTTATGCCGGCTATAAGTTTATTTGGGTCGATGGTGGCACGGTCAAGAGACTCAACCATTTCTTCTGCGCTTAAGCCTTCAAGATCATAGCGGCGTAAGTATCGTTCTTCGGATGGGTTATTCAACCAATAGGCAAAGACACCCACGGAAAGTAAAATGGCAAGTACGATGATTAATTTAATACTCTTCATGGTCATTCTCCTTTTTTAGTGTTTTAATGATGCGCTTATATTCATGATCATCAATTTCACCTTTTGCGTAACGGCATCGAATAATCGTTTCTTCATCGTGTGTGGGATGTGGAAAACTCACAAACATCACACCGAATATAACTAAAAGCCATACCCAAGCCATGCCAAATCCGTGCATGTGTCGAGTAGAATAACGGCCAAACCCAAGCATGCTCGGATTAAAAAACAACAACAACGCCACCGCAATAATTAAACCGAGTAGCATATAATTTATAATTTTCATGATTTCACCTCTTAACCCTACTATACGATGAAATTATGAAGGAATTATGAAGGAAAGGTAATGGTGATAATGTTGTGATGTTGAGTTGTGTCAATGGTGAGGGTTCCACCATATTCAGACACAATATCGCGGACCACAAAGAGTCCAATTCCCGTCCCTTGTTTGCTTGATTTACTTGAAGGTAAATCACGATTAAGCGCTTCAATAATGCGTGATTTTATGGCTGGTCCTTCGTCTTTTAACGTGAACGTCAATGGGTCAGCTCGCAAATCCAGGTGCACGGTCTTTGTATCACTTGCATGATGGTAAACATTCATCAGTAAATGATCTAGAATACGGATAAAATCACCCGCTTCGATGTCGAGATGGGCATCTTCTAATGACACGTCGAAAGCGATACTTCGTGATTCAAAGAGCGGCGTTATTTTATTGAGATAGTCTGAGATCATTGTTTTTGCATTGTGTTTTTTAATCAGTTTCGGTTCTGGGGTTTCAATGATGCGTGGAATTAAATCATTCATCACATCAATTTCTTCTAGCATGCTTGAAAGGGTTTCGCTATTTAGAGATAGACGCTCTTGTTCAAGGCCTTCAAGCATCGTTTTTAAAATAGTGAGAGGCGTTTTGATGTCATGGGTTAGGGTGCGGATTTTTTTTGTGTGGGCTTTTTTTAGTGATTCAATGGCGGTGATTTTTTCCTCAAAAGCCTGGTCAATCATTTCAAAATCATCAAAGTAATACGCTTCACGTGTCTTAAGGTTTTGAATGTGTTTTTTTAGTTGGCCCATGTCATCGATGATGCGGGTTGTTTGGTGGCGAATATAAAGTTGAAGCACAAAGAGTCCCGTTAAAAAGACGGCAAAAAAGATGACATTAAACGAGACGATAAAGCGTGTATTGGTTTGGATTAACGTGGATTGGACATTATCGATATGGAGCACGGCGTAGGTTGTGTTGTGGGCATAAATGGTATACGTATCGTATTGCGTTGGTGCTTCGTATGTTTCATAACTGTCTTGGGATATTAAGCCTTCATAGCGTAAATAGACAGAATGCGTATGCCCGTAATGTTCTAAAAAGAGCAATGCCGTTGCTTCATCCCGTTCTTCGATTAAATGCTCCATCATCTCTATAAGCGAGCTATTTTGATCATCAATCGTTGCATCAATATACCGTACATTTAACCACACAAAGGTAATATTAATGAGAATAAATACAAGTGTATAAAAAAGTGTGTACGCTAAAATAACACGCTTTCTTAAAAAGGTTTCAAGTTTACGCATCGCGTTCACCTACAAACTGATACCCTTCACCATACATGGTTTTAATTAGGTTTTTGTGTGGTCCAAGTTTCTTACGAATGTTTTTAATGTAGACATCGATCACGCGGTCAAAGGCATCTTCTGATAAATTACTTTGTTCAAGTATTTGACTGCGTGATAAGGTTTGGTATGGGTGATTAACAAGGGTTAAAAAGGTTTCAAACTCGTTTCGTGTTAAATTGATGCGTGTGTGATTAACGCGAACATGTTTTTCAATCGGGTTTAAACGAATCGCGCCTTCGTGAAACGTGTATTCAAGGGGACGTGTGAGATTGAGTCGTTTCGATGCATTATGCAGTCTCACCATGAGTTCATCAATTGAAAAGGGCTTGGTAATGTAATCATCGGCGCCAAGTTTTAACACATCGATGCGCTCGTCATCGCTTGTTTTTGCTGAAACGACAATAATATAAACATCGCTGACTTCACGCAAGGTTTGAATCAGGGTTTCACCTGACATTTCTTTAAGCATAAGATCGGTAATAATAACATCAACGGCATGGTTTTTGCTGTAGGTTAATGCGTCTTCTGCGGAAAAAAACGACACCGTATCAAAACCGTCTTGTTGGCAATAAAGGGTAATGAGATTGTTTATTTTTATATGGTCTTCAATAATCATGACACGCATACAATCACCTCGTTTATAGCATACCATTTTTTTTCGCTTAAAAACCTTTAAACACTAAAAAAACTGCATTCGATGAATGCAGTTTTATTGTTAATAATCTTTTGGTTTGATGCGTCCGCTTAAAAAGGCATGCATATTAAACGCTAACGCTTCAAGTTCATTTTCTCCTGGATAAATGACAATTTCACCTAAGTGATCAATCATTTCAATCAGTGGTTGGATAAGGTCTTGATTATACGCTAAGCCACCGGTTAGGATAATGGCATCAAGCGCCCCGCGTGAAACGGCATAAAGTCCACCGATTTCTTTGGCAATTTGATACACCATGGCGTTTACGACTCGGCTCGCTTCAACACGACCTGAGGCAAGCATGTCAGATACTTCTTCTGCGTCCTTGGTGTTTAAGTAACTAAACATTCCACCATAGCCATGAATAAGTTTTTGCAGTTCTTTTTTGGTATGCTGGCCGCTGTAGGCAAGATCAATCACACTACAGACTGGTAAGCCACCGGTGCGTTCTGGTGAAAACGGTCCATCCCCATCAAGGGCATTGTTTACATCAACCACGCGACCTTGTTTATGGTAACCAATACTGATACCACCACCAAGGTGAGCCACGATGACGTTTAAGTGTTCATAGGGTATATCCACTTTTTCTGCGTATTTACGAGCAACAGCTTTTTGGTTTAACGCATGAAATAAACTGCGTCGTTCAATGCCATTTAAGCCACTCATTTTCGCAACATTATCCATCTCATCAACAACGACTGGATCGGCAATGTACGCTTTTTTGTCTACGCTACTTGCCAGTTGATGGGCTATAAGACCACCGAGATTTGAGGCGTGGGTACCATAGGTGTTGCTTTTTAAATCCTTAATCATTGCATCATTGACTTCGTATAAGCCACTGCTTAGCGGGCGTAATAGCCCTCCGCGACCGATAAAGCCATCAATCTCATTTAAGCGAAAATCGTATTCTCTTAAGAAATCAAGGATTACAGTCTGACGCATAGGAATTTGATCGGCGAGTGTTTCAAACGTCAGCATTTCGCCATCATCATGTTTGATGGTAGCTTTTGCAATACGTTTTAACCCATTAAACACAGCAACCTTGGTGCTCGTCGAACCTGGGTTGATCGTTAAGATCTTCATAGGGTTCACTTCCTTTGTTTGCGGTTAATGTTGTTTGGCGATTTCCATGCCTCGTTCGAGGGCTCTAACATTTAAGTCAATAAGTTTTGCTTTGTCGCCAGAAAAAATCTTTTTAAATATGTTCGTAATGGCATCTTTTTCGAAGACCTTTGTGACTTCAATGTAGGCACCAAGCAGAATCATGTTTGCAACTTTTAAGTTCCCAAGTTCAAGAGCTTCTTTGTTTGCATCGAGTTCAATAACGCGTAAGTCTTTACGGTAATCATAATCTTTAACCGCTGAGTTGTTTACGAGTAATATTCCATCTTTTTTAAGTTTCGGCTCGAATTTTTGTAGTGATGGCAAATTCATTGCAATCACTGAGTCAGGGGCCGTTACAATGGGTGAATTAATCATCTCTTCAGAAATTGAAACTGAACAATTGGCGGTTCCCCCACGTGTTTCTGGACCATACGAAGGAATCCAAACCGTATTTAGTTCTTCATTGGTCGCGACATACGATAAAATTTGACCAATAAGCATAACCCCTTGCCCTCCAAATCCAGCAATAATGACTTGTTCGGTTTTAGGCATTGTCATCCCCCTTAGTTGCGTCTTTATACACACCAAGTGGATAGTAAGGAATTAAATTGTCCACCGCCCAGTTAAGGGAATCATTCGGTGTCATCCCCCAGTTTACAGGGCATGTTGAGATAAATTCAATCATTGAAAATCCTTGTTTTTTCTCTTGGACATCAAAGGCTTTTTCAAGCGCTTTTTTTGCTTTACGAATATGTTTTGGATCATGCACGGATACGCGTTCTAAATAGGTTGAACCTGGTACCGTTGCAAGCAATTCAGACATACGTAAAGGCAGTCCGGTGTTCCCTTGGTCACGCCCACGTGGTGACGTGGTTGTTTTTTGACCAATCAACGTCGTCGGCGCCATTTGGCCACCAGTCATTCCGTAAATTGCGTTGTTCACAAACACGACAGTTATGTTTTCACCGCGGTGTGCTGCATGCACAATTTCAGCCATCCCAATTGACGCTAAGTCTCCATCGCCTTGGTAGGTGAATACGGTTGCATCTGGGCGAACACGTTTAATCCCTGTTGCCACAGCTGGTGCACGACCATGTGCTGCTTGTTGGGTGTCACAGTTAAAGAATTCATAGCTCATAACACTGCATCCAACACTTGCAATAGCGACCGTTTCATCAAGTAACCCTTTTTCTTCTAGAACTTCGCCTACGAGTTTATGAATGATTCCATGAGTACAACCAGGGCAATAACTAAGTGGTCGATCGGTTAATCCACCGGTTGGTTTATACACAGTTTGTGTTTTCATTATTTTGCCCCCTTAAGGTGTTTACGAACTTGGTCCATAATTTCCGATGCCTCAGGCACAACGCCACCGGCACGTCCGTAAAATTCAAGTTGGTAGCGACCTTGGTTCACAATTTTTACATCTTGCAACATTTGACCAAGGCTCATTTCTACCGTTAATAAGGTATGCACAGATTCTGGCAGTTCATCAAATGCTTTCTCTGGGAACGGCCAAATCGTAATTGGACGAATAATTCCAACTTTAACACCTTCGTTACGTAGTTCTTTAACTGCACTGCGTGCAATACGTGCCATCGAACCATACGCAACAATAACGATTTCTGCATCGTCGGTGTCAATCATTTCATAACGTTGTTCTTTTTCGACCATTTCATCGTATTTTGCTTTTAATTTCAAGTTGTGTTTTTCAAGATCGTATGGATCGAGGTGCAACGAAACAATTTTGTTAACTCTGCCACGTTTTCCACTTGTTCCATCCGAGGCCCATGTTTTTTCTTCGAGTGTTTTTTGTTCGACTTCTTTATCTATGTCAACAGGCTCCATCATCTGACCGATTAATCCATCGACCGCAATCATAACCGGGTTACGGTAATAATCCGCTAAATCAAATGATTGTTTAACGATATCAACCGTTTCTTGTAACGTTTCTGGGGCAAATGCGAGCAAATGATAATCGCCATTTCCGCCACCGCGTGTTACTTGATTGTAGTCGCCTTGACTTGGCTGAATACCACCAAGACCTGGTCCCCCACGCATAACGTTGATAATCACTGCTGGAAGTTCACTTCCAACTATGTAACTAATCCCTTCTTGTTTTAAGGCAATACCTGGACTTGATGAGGACGTTAACACACGTGCTCCAGCCCCTGCTGCTCCGTATACCATGTTAATCGCAGCCACTTCACTTTCCGCTTGAACAAAAACACGACCGTGTTCTTGCATATGATAGGAAAGATATTCAGGGATTTCGTTTTGCGGCGTAATCGGATACCCGAAAAATGCATCGCAGCCACCTTTGATTGCTGCAAGCGCCATCGCTTCGTTCCCTTTCATTAATACTTTAGCCATTTTTATTTCACTCCTTTACGAAACGTTCTACAGTAATCACCGAATCAGGACAAATCATCGCACAAAAACTGCATGCAATGCATTTCTCCGGATCGTTGACAATCAACGGCGTATACCCTTTGGCGTTGGTTGTAGACGTATCCAATTCTAAAATATGCACAGGACATTGATATACACATAATTCGCATCCTTTGCATAAGTCCTGCTCAATAATAATTCGACCTTTAGCCATAAAAAATTCCTCCTATAACCATTGTTTTGCGAGGTAACGGATTAAAACACGATTGTCGCCTGCGTAACGTTTGGTTGTTTTCACATGTTCTTCAATGAAGGTATAGACTATTGGAAGGTTTAACGTGCCGGCTGCTTCTTTAAGAATGCGTTCGCCTTCTTCAATCATACTTTCATCGGTGTATTCCATTAAGTTCGAGTTGTTGATAAAGCCAGTCACTCGAATCTGACTGGTTGCTTCTAGTTCTTCAACCATTTGGATAATCTTTTTTGCTTGATCTGTTTCTGGTCGGTAAATATTCACAACAACCAAAAAGTCTATTTCGTCACGGTTTTTGATAAAATCGCGAAATTGCATCATTACTTTCGCACCATGTTTTGTGCCCCCAAGATCATAAACCGCACGCAGATCACTATTAACAAAAGGACGACTCCCTTTCGCGCTTATGAAAGGGAGATCGCTTCCTGCTGAATTTTCAATTGTTGATTCAATCAACTCAATGCCATTTGCTTCCAATAATTTGCGTGCACTGCGTGAACGAAAATAAGGATTAATGATGTCTAAGTCGATTAAAGCGTTAAGCTCATCTTGGATGGCTAAGTTGATGGCAATTTCTGATTTTCCCGAACCGTAATGACCCGTTAAAATCGTAATGCGCTTCATTTAGCGTTTAACGAAGTTTGAACGAACGGTGCTGATCGTTTTGATACGCTCTTTTGCAAAGAGTTTCGCCGCTTCTTGGGTGTTGACATCGTTTTCTTTTGACAACTTGTAAATATCCGTTAAGCGGTCATAGATTTTCTCAATGTCGTTTTCTGCGTTTTCACGGCTGTATCCGCGAAGTTCGTGGTACACGTTAATAAGTCCACCAGCATTGATTACGAAGTCAGGTGCGTAAAGGATGCCTTTATCTTTCAACATGTTTCCATGTTTTTCTTCATCATCAAGTACATTATTTGCTGTCCCTGCAACGATTTTACACTTCAGTTGCGGGATTGTTTTATCGTTAATGGTTGCTCCAAGTGCACATGGCGCATACACATCAACATCTAAGCTGTAAACATCGTCAGGTTTAACGAATTCAACATCTGGGTATTTTTCGTTAATTTTCTCAATGTGTTTATCATTAATTTCTGTAAAGTAAATTTTCTTTGCATTCGCTTCAAGTAAGTAACCAATCAAGAAATCGCCTGTTTGTCCTGCGCCTTGTACGGCAAAGGTTTTTCCTTCGATTTCATCCGATCCATAAACTTCTTTAAGGGCCGAACGAATTCCATGGAACGCACCAAGTGCTGTCATTGGAGAAGGGTTTCCACTTTTGTGTTTAAGACCTACCACAAAATCAGTTTCCATGTTCACAAAATCCATGTCTTTTGTTGACGTATTTACGTCTTCAGCTGTGATGTAACGTCCATTTAACGCTTGAACATAGCGTCCAAGACCACGGAAATATGCTTCACTTTTTACTTTTTCTGGGTCACCGATTAAAACTGTTTTTCCACCACCAAGATTAAGGCCTGCAGCAGCAGCTTTATAGGTCATCCCGCGTGCTAGACGCAATACGTCTAACGTTGCTTCATCTTCGGTGTCGTAGTTCCAAAGTCTTGTTCCACCAAGGGCTGGCCCGAGTGATGTATCGTGGATACATGTAATACCTTTTAAACCAGTGGTTTCGTCATGAAAAAACACCAGTTGTTCGTACCCGTGTTTTTCCATGTACTCAAATTTTTTCATTAAAAAAATCCTCCTTAGAATAATAATCTCTCAAAATTTAAACGCTGTCCCATGAAAGCGTTTTTACGTTAATGATTATAACATTTTATTTACGGGGTTTCAATGTTTATTGTGCGAATTTTTTAAAATCACTTTAATTAATTGTATGACAAATTTTTATAATTGTTTTCCCTAAAAGAAGCCCTTTTTAAGGGGCTTCTTAGGAGACAACTATATTCACAAGTTTATTTGGAACAACAATTACTTTACGGATGGTCTTCCCTTCTGTAAAGTTTTGGATACGCTCGGATTCAAGCGCGAGTTTTTCCATGGTTTCTTTTGGCAGATCTTTTTCGACATCAAGCTTGTCGCGTACTTTGCCATTGATGCTTAAGACAATCGTAATCGTGTCTTCAACCATCAATTGTGCGTCTGCTTTCGGATAAGGACTGAATACAAGTGCTTCTTTATTTTTTAAGCGTTCATTGATTTCTTCAGTGATATGTGGCGCAAATGGATGCACTAAGCGGATTAAGGTATTGTAGGCTGTATGTGAAATATGATCCGCTTTTGAAAACTCATTAGCGAGGGTCATTAATTTAGCAATTGCGGTGTTAAATTTAACCTGCTCCATGTCTGAACTAACATCATCGATGGTTTTATGAAGCAAGACCACAAGTGATTTATCGTCATCCTTATCGGATACTTTATCATAAAGACGCCAGACTTTATCAAGGAAACGGCGTGCGCCTTTTATCCCTGAATCACTCCACGGCGTTGACTGTTCATAATCACCAATAAAGAGGATGTATAAACGTAAGGTATCGGCACCAAAATCTTCAATCATGTCAATCGGATTAACCACGTTGCCTTTTGATTTACTCATTTTGTCGCCGTCTGGCCCTAAAATTAACCCTTGTGCTGTTCGTTTTTTATACGGTTCCTCGGTAGGAACAACCCCAAGATCACTTAAGAAAAGATGCCAAAAGCGTGAATAAATAACGTGTCGAGTGACGTGTTCCATGCCACCGTTATACCAATCGACATTCATCCAATACTTGAGTTTATCGAAATCAGCAAGTTGTTTATCGTTTCGGGGGTCAATGTAGCGTAAGAAATACCAACTAGACCCCGCCCATTGAGGCATGGTATCGGTTTCTCGTTTTGCTTTACCTTGGCATTTTGGGCATGTTGTATTGACAAAATCGGGAATGTTTGCCAGCGGGCTTTCGCCTGTATCCGTCGGTTCAAAGTGATCCACTTCGGGTAAACGCACAGGCAAGTCTTTTTCATCCACACCAACCATGCCACACGCATCACAATGAATAATTGGAATAGGTTCACCCCAATAACGTTGACGATTAAATGCCCAATCTTTCATTTTATACGTAATCATGCGTTTTCCGCGGTTCGCTTTTTCGAGAAATTCAATCATGGTACGTATGGCTTCTGAAACGGACAACCCATCCAAAAAGTCACTATTGACCATAACCCCTTCGTCGGTGTCGGTATAAGCTTCTTTGCTTAGATCGCCGCCTTCAATAACCTCAACAATGTCTAAATGATATTTTTTAGCAAATTCATAGTCACGTTGATCATGGCCAGGCACAGCCATAATGGCACCTGTCCCATAACCCATCATGACATAGTCGGCAACAAAAATAGGCATCTTCTTCCCATTTGATGGGTTTTCTGCGTTAAGCCCAATGACACGAACCCCTGTCTTATCTTTGACAAGTTGAGTACGCTCAAATTCGCTTTTTTGTTTTGCTTGTGCTTGATACGCTTCGATTTGATCCATGTTATGTATCTTACTGCGCTCACTTATAAGCAATGGGTGTTCGGGTGCAACGACCATAAACGTCGAACCAAACAAGGTATCTGGACGGGTCGTAAAAACATTTAAGGTTGCGTTCGTATTTTGGACATCAAATACAATTTCTGCCCCTTCGGATTTTCCAATCCAGTTTTCTTGTTCAAGTTTAATCCGAGGTAATGTTTCAAGGTCTTTAAGGCCTTCAAGTAAACGCTCTGCGTATTCGGTTATTTTTAAGAACCACACATCTTTTTCTTTTTGTTCAACCGGCGAATCACAGCGGTCACATACGCCACCTTGGCTTTCCTCATTGGAAAGAACCACTTTACACGACGGACAAAAATTGACGAATGTTTTATGACGATACGCCAATCCTTTTTGAAACAGTTTTAGAAAAATCCACTGTGTCCAACGATAATAATCCGGATCGGTGGTATCCACTGTACGATCAAAATCAAACGAATACCCCATCTGTTTTAATTGGTCGGTAAAGATTTCAATGTTTTGATCGGTAATTATACGTGGGTGGATTTTCTCTTTAATCGCGTAGTTTTCCGTCGGTAAACCAAACGCATCAAAGCCAATTGGAAATAACACATTATAGCCTTCCATACGGCGTTTTCTTGCAATCACTTCTAAGCTTGTGTAGGCACGAATGTGGCCAACATGCATCCCTGACCCAGAAGGGTAAGGAAACTCAACTAATGTATAGTATTTCGGTTTATCTTCAAAGTCGTTGGCTTTAAAGACATTGTTTTCATACCAGTGTTTTTGCCATTTTTTCTCAATAGCTTTTGGATTATACTCCATGAAATCACTCCTTTATCAATAAAAAAATTCGTCCTAAAAATAAGGACGAACCTAAGTCCGCGGTACCACCTTGATTCTAGCTACGCTAGCACTCAATCCTTTAACGCAGGAATACGGCACATACTGTGCAGCAATCACGACGAGTTCACTTGCGGTTCATCTTAGTTTTCACCACCCACTAAGTCGCTTAAAAGAACCCACAAATTACTACTTCGGATTATCGCCTTTACTTTTGTTTATCATAGCATATCCCCATAAGGAGTGCAAGCACTACTGTTGGTGAATATTGCGGTGAAGTGCCATCGCCATACGATTCATTTGTCTAAATGCCGCAAACAAAATAATCAACAAGATTAAGAATGAAACGTCATACGCAATGGTAATCATTTCGTGGAAAATTAAAATTATATAGAGAAGTGTCGCTGCATAAGCCATTAAGACATACATCTGTTTAAACGAAACTTCTTTCATTCGGCTACGGGTTAAAAAAGCATTAAGCAGCACAAAAAGATTAAACAAAATAAAGTTCATGACAATTTGGGAAATAATTAACGAGCTGCCCCAAAAAGCGCGCGTGTTCACAAGTTCTTCATCGAGGGCAAGAAAAAACGGATTAAAAAACGCATTTTCATCACCTTCGGTATAATTTAAATTGAGATTATGCACATCCTCATGAAGTTCAGCTATCGGCTTTTCAGAGACAATATTGCCAAGCACGATCATGTACAACATGTCGTCATGCATCACAAAATGGTAGGTAAACCCCTGGTACTCACTCGTTTGCAGAGTTGAATGTGAATCAACGGTATAGCGCGCATTGTTAAAATCGACAAACGTATGACGCAGCGTTTCATCACACGTTACAGTCGCATTTTCAATCGCGCATTCGGTTTCAAGTGGTACAAAGTTTTCACGCATCGCTTGGCGTGTTGAACTGTCCATTCCTTGAAACGATAAAACCTGTAAAAAAAGCGCGGTCCCCATTAAAACGGCAAAGAAAAAGATATAGCCAATTGCCTTCATCACATGGTCGCGGCGGTATTCAATTAATGCTGCTGGATTTACTAAACCTAAACGTATTCTATTTAACATCATAATCACCGAGGTTATTATACCATATTATCGCACTTTTTATGAAGGTATGATAAAATAATTATGGTGATATTATGGATTGGACAAATCAAGAGAAACGCTATCACACTTACAATACCTACTTAAGAAACACATTTGGAAAGAAAGTTTTTAAAGTGCCATTAAATGCGCACTTTACCTGCCCAAACAAAGACGGTTCAAAAGGCACCGGTGGATGCATTTATTGCAGCCCTTCAGGGTCTGGTGACTTTGCAGGCAACGTAAAAGATGATCTGCAAGTTCAGTTTGATGCGGTGAAAGACAAGTTGCATGAAAAATGGCCAGACGCCTTTTATATTGCATACTTTCAAGCCAACACCAACACCTATAAACCGGTCGATGCGCTTAAAACGTTATTTGAAGAAAGTTTAACGCTTGATAAAAACATCGTCGGGCTAAGCATTTCAACGCGTTGTGATGCGCTTGATGAAACGAAGGTTAAGATGCTTTCAGCCTTGAATCAAGTGACGCATCTTCAAGTCGAACTTGGGCTTCAATCTATCCATCCAAAGACCAGCAAATACATCAACCGTGGGCATGACCTTAAGTGTTTTGATGACGCTGTTACATTGCTTCGCCAATACAACATTGACGTCGTCGTTCACATCATCAATGGTTTTCCCATTGAAACCAAAAATGATATGCTCGAGACTCTTAAACATATAAATACACTCGATATACAAGGGATAAAAATCCATATGCTTCACGTCATGAAACAAACGCCCCTTGGGTATCAGTTTGAGTTAAAGCCGTTTAAACTCCTCACCCTTGAAGAATACGTCGACATCGTCGTCACTCAACTCGAACATCTTAACCCAAGTGTGATTGTTCACCGGTTAACGGGTGATAGCCCCTCGGATTTATTGCTCGCACCGGATTGGATTACCAAAAAATTTGTGGTGTTAAATGAAATTGATAAACTTATGCGAAAACGTAACACCTATCAAGGCATTGCGTCTATAGCACAAAAAAATACCGACTAAATCGGTATTTTTTTATGTGTTTAAAAGATGTTTCGCTTGGTCTAAGAAGAACACCAAACTTAAAAGATCGGCGGCGCCACCTGGTGAGATACCTTTGGCTTTATATTGGTTACTTAAAACTTTATACGTAGAAAAGTTAAAAGGTTCTTCTTTTAATAAGACGGACATTTCTTCTTTCACATTGCGAAGCATCGTGTAGTTATGACGTTTAATGATTGTTGTATCGTCGAGGCGAGCCATAATTGCACACAGTTTTTGGTAATCATTGTACGATGCATTTGGGTACCAGTTCATGACGCTAGGGAATCCTTTAGCCACTTCTGAACGAATGCCTTTTAACCCATATTTTTGGTAGATAATTTCGCCGGGTGTAAGCACTTTTTTATCCTTTAAATAATCAAAATCATGTTTCGTAACTTCTTCAACTGCCTGGGCCATGACTGCCATAATGCCTGGTAATGTGTCTTGGTGCACAATGCCGCGAATGAAGTACGGTAAAAAGGCCCCATAGATAAAAATAGCGCCTTTGTGGGTATTGATGTGTCGTGTCGCTTCGTACATAGCTTCTTCGGCTTCTTGACCAACCTTGCGCAAGCCTTCAAGGTCGATGGATTCATCGAATCCCGCTTCTAGAAAAACCTTTAAGTAAGGCTCAAGGGCCTTTATTGATGCCAAAAAATGGTCAATTTTCATGTCGTGGTGTGCCCCTGAATCTCTGTTTGAGACAAGGCCAAATTTCGGATATAAGTAGACTTCTTTTCGCATGGCATGCATCACGACGTGTGTCAAGGCTTGACTTAGATACGCCTTTACAGATTCTTTGATGTGCGTGGTTAATGCTTCGGTGGTGTGTCGTTGACTGCGAGCGCACTCATGCGCTACGCCATCACACAAGAAACAGAGTCGGTGTTCGTAGTGGTACTCCTCTCGGGTTACTGCTTTACCACGATCATAGACATCAATATCGATGTAACGTCCGAGTGGGTGTTCGTGTTCAAGCATTAAGGCTAAATGCTTTACATCATGCGCTTCTTGATCGATGGAAAATAGCGTGTAATTACCCGCAAACGAGTCGTAATATTCACGCGAAAACGGGGATAAGAGTTGATTGATTAGTTTATCAAAAATGCGCAAAACGACGGCAGTATACCACGTATTTTTGGTTGCACCAGGCATGTTGCATTTGAGGAGAATCGTTGTTTTTTTGTGGTGTTTAGCGTAGGCTTTCAGCGTTGCATACATGATGTCGCGTGCTTCAAGTAGCGCTTCGTTAGTGGCGTGTTTTGTGGTTTTTGAGTTTAGCAATAGCATCGCGTCCTTCCTTGGATTGTAAGTAATCATACGTCGCTGGAACAACATAAGGTTGAACGGTTTCAAGTGCTTCGATTTTTAGCAATCGTCTCACCGTCGAAGCACTAATGATTTCTTGCTTGTGCTTTAAGCGCGGAACAATGATTAATTTATCGTTTAAATATTTTTTCATGGTTTGATTGTACATAGCTGTCATCGGGCTGAGCGGTTCTTCTCCGACGTAGCGTTTGGTTATAGTAAAGTGTTTCATGTAATGGGTTTTAAAGACCAGCACATCAACAAGCGCATGTTCTTCGTGAATCTGGGTTTCTTCTTTTAAAAAGTATTTGGGAAACGTGGCGTAAGAAACGAGGTAATCACGCGTGGGTAACACAGTGACATTGTCAAAAGCTTCACAGGTTTTTTTGACAATGTTAAAGCGATGCTCAAACGGAAAGACACTTCGATCTTCGCTCACCACAAAAACCAAAACATCGTTATTTTCTCGGGCTGCGGTTTCAATGAGGTAGTAATGACCAAGCGTCATCGGATTGGCATTAATCACAACACATGCTTTCGGGTATGGAGATATGTGGTAGTCTTCGACTAACGCGTTGAGTACATCGTGAATAAAACGCCCACCTTCTAAGACAGAAAGAGTCATCGTTTGAACAACGGGTTTGAACCCAAGCGCTTTAAATAATGGCACTTGTTCATCGAGGGTGTAGACGAAATAGTGATCAATCCCTTTATGCGCTAAACGCTTAATCATTTCAGTCATTAGTGTGGCAAGCAAGTTCTTGCCTTGATAGTCTTCATGAATAGCAATGGCTTTGATGATGTTTGCGCTGCTGCTGGCGGTGGCGATGATGGTGTTGTCTTCAAAAAGCGCAATGGTGGTATCGATATCGTCTTCGTAGCCAAGCTTAAACCGATTCAAAAAGTTTATGACGTCTTGACGTTCTTCGTCAAGCACAATATCTTGTACACGCATCAAATCACTCCTTCGTGTATAACGTATCGATAATGGTGCCATCACGGTCTTCAACGACGCCTATCGGTTGTTTTTTCGGTTGGGTTTTTTGGGGACTTCCTGTATAGTGATGCGCACGGGCCATTAAGGTTTCGATGGATACAATATCTAAGTGACTGTCTTTTAATTGCTCAAGCAAATCATGGCGACGAGGGTTAATCGCAATGCCACGTTCAGTGATAAGGCAATCAATATGTTTTCCCAGTGTCGTGATGGTATTCACACGTTCTTTAATAATCGGTGTTCTCGCTTTCATTAAGGGCGTTACAATAAAACTTACAAACGCATCGGTTGCGGTATCGCTATGCCCACCCGATCCCCCAATAATGGTATTGTAGGAATCGGTTGTTACATTGACGTTAAAATCGAGATCAATTTCTGTTGCCCCTAAAATGACAATATCAAGATCTTTGATAATGCGATGAGGGTTATTTGGGTTGGCATAATCGTTAGCACTTATGGCTTTGTGTTGAGGGTTTTTATCAATCGATTTAATGGCATCTAAATCAAAGCATTGAACATCGTAAAGTGTCTTTACAAGGCCTTCTTCAAGCATATCCACATGGTATTTTGTGATGCCACCTGAGAAGAAACTTGCGGTGATGTTTTTGTCACGTAATAGGGTTTTTATGCTTTCGGTTACACGCAAACTAATGCCACCGGCACCACTTTGAAACGAGAACCCGGGTTTGATAAGCCCAAGTTCTTGGATTAAGTTAGTGGCGTTGCGTGCAATTTTCACGCCGACTGGATCGTTTGTAATGCTTGTCGTTCCACTAACAATCCCGCGGGCATCGCCTAAAGACTCAACCACTAAAATTGCATCAACGGTGGTGCCATCAATTTGATAATGATCAAGCGCGTCAACAAGGTTGTCGGTGATTAAGACGACCGTGCTTGCGTAATGAACATCTTCAATCGCATACCCTAATGACCCACAAGCACTTTTGCCTTGTGCTCCACTTGCACGGCCTTCACGGTCAACCGTTGGCGCAGTCACGAAGGCTATATCAACTTTGTTTTCACCTTCAATAAACGCCCGAGCGCGTCCACCATGGGTTTGCATCTTAAGGCTGTTTGGTTTCCCGTGCTTGGCAAAATAATCAGCTACAGGACCATTCAAATAATTCGTGGTGATGGTATCGACTTGGTCCGCTTTCAAAAGCGTTAAAATCCCGTGGTACGAGGGAAAAATCGCCGAGGGAAAAAGCCGTAACTTTTTTAGGTTACGGTGATGAAACTCCGTGGTAATAAGGTTGGTGATGGCATCGCCGTTTCTTAGATGGTGATGAAACGATATGCCCATGCCATCAAATAAGGTTAATGTCTTAAATAAATCGTTTAGGTTATAGTAGATGGGTTTCATGATAAAACACCATACTTTTCCGCGCGTTTAAGCAAGGCTTTTGCTCGATCAATCACGGGTTTATCCACCATGCTACCATCAAGACTAAACCGCATGCTGTTTAGTTTTTTACTTTGCGCAACAATGCGTTTGGCTTCATGGATGGCTTCTTTTGATGGGGAAAAATAGTGATGGATCGTTTCAACATGATTGGGATGAATACTTGCTTTAGCGGTAAACCCGAGCCTTGCGGCGCGTTGAGCATCCACCGCAAGGCCCGCTTCATCACGTACAAAGACATACGGCGTATCAATCGCTTCTTTTTGATAAGCTTTCGCCGCAAACACAATCTGTGAACGCGCAAAAAGGATCTCTTCCGCATCGAGTGTACGTGTTGTCCCAAGGTCTTTGGTTAAATCTTCTGCGCCTAAAAGTAACCCTTGAATACGTTTATGTTTCGCGATGGTTTGAGCCTCTAATACGGCAAGCGGGGTTTCGATAATGCCAATGATTGGGAATGTTATGTTTTCGCGATCAAAAAAAGCATCCACAGAATCAAGCGCTTCAAGCGTAACCTTAGGCAAGACAATCCCATGAATGTTTAGTGCTTTAATGGCCTGCATATCCGCTTCGAATAAGGTCTTTTGTGAGACGTCATTGACGCGAATATAAAGATCGAGTTCTTTAAAGTGATGTTTGGATAAAAACGCCTGAGTTAAGAGGCGAGCTTCATCTTTTTGGTCAATGGCAACGCTGTCTTCAAAATCGATGATGATGCTGTCGGCATCAAAAACATCAAGGTTTTGAAGCATGCGCGGAACATCACCAGGAATAAATAAATAACTACGACTCATCTGCCTCACTCCTATACCGCTTGATTGCTGAGGTTAATCGGGCTTCAATCGCATAATCAAGCGCGCCTTTATCTTGTACATAGACATGAACATCGTGCAATCCATGGTGCTTTAATGTTTGTTTAATCACTTGTTCGATGGCGTCGCCAAAGGCATCGTAAACAATACTTTCAATCGTGATGGTGGTGGTTTTACTCGGTGTGAGTGTAATCAAACAATCGCTTGATTCTAAACTTCCAACGACTATGGGTTTCATGATTGTCTTCGCTCGATAAGGGCAAGGGTTCGTGCCATGTGGTTTTTAACAATCATAATGCCTTCATCCGCACCCATTCCAGGTTTTGCGAGGACTTGTTTTGCTTCGCAGGCCATGGCAATGGATGTGGTTATCTCTGCGCTGATATTGGTTTCGTTACATGAACCACCACTGTAAGCACCCATGCCGTGTTTTAAGCAATAGCGAAGTGCTTCAATAATATTATTTACGCCACCAAGGTCTGGGGTTTTGACTTGAACCATGTGACCCGCTTTATGGTCGGTAAAATACTGAACATCTTCTAAGGTATTGCACCATTCATCGGCGACAATTTCAACGTGTACAGTCGGGTCAGCGTCAATCATTTCACGCAATGTTCTTAGAGCAATCATGGTTTTTTCGCGTTCGCCTTCATCCACTGGTCCCTCAACGCGTAATAAGAACGGTGCAGCAACATTCGATAATTCTTTTAAATAGTTAAACATTTTTTTATAGTTATAATCAAAAATAATGCCAATGGTACCATAAACATCAATATGCAAAATCGGTTCATAGTCTTCACGCATACGCTTATTGATGATTCGGTTCCGTAACCATTGAACGTATTCTTTTAGTATTTCCCCTTGATGCCCAAGTTTCGTTTCAATGTTATTGATGAGAGCGTGAGGCATGACATCGACTTCTTTAATAATCATTTTATCGACGTTGGTGTAACGTTCATCGCCAGTTTGAGCGAAAATAGGAATGGTTTCGTAACTTGGATTGGGGAGGTTGTATTCGTTTCTTACCACTTCCGCCATGGTTTGACGGGTTGCTTTGGCGGTCGCATCAAGTAAGGCACCTGTTATCCCATAACGCATCGCTGTGTGCAAGCGTAGGTTGTTGACTTGCAAGCGATCAAATGTTTCGGCGTTTTGGCGAAATTGACTTACATCAAGACCGATTAAGCGGTCTTTGATGTATCTGTAAAAAAAGGTCTTACCTTCTCGTGCTAAGAAAAGGGGATCGCGTCCACCGGCTCCGGAATACTGAACTGCTGTGGCATCGCCGTATGCAATCGACCCATCCTCTAAAATCAACATGATTGATAGCGACTCACCTGGTTGACGAATTGCGGAAAATTTTGGCGAAACAGGCTCACCTTTATACATGAAACCATCCATCAATGCGCCTTGTTTTATCGCATTTTGGTCATCAAAATAAAAGCCAGTTAGCCCTTCTGAACATAGTGCATCAATTATTTTCATGCTGAAACTCCTTTTTGTCTTGGTTTCCCAACGAGTGTTCCTTGTGACACCGCATACACATCATCGATGGTCATTTGAAAAGATACTTCACGGTTTTCGAGTTTCGCGCGCTTTTCAAGACGCTCACGATGGAAGGTTTTAATGTCTTCATCAAAAGCAAGATTACCAAATTCTAAGATGCGTATTTTGCCTTGGTCATCACGCGCGGGCAATATTTTGCCTGCATTCATTTCGCTTGGCGCAAACGGTATGTCGATGAGTCCACGGGCAAAGCCTTTAATAACGCCCTGGGCTAAGTCCCCTTTTCCAACATTTAAAATCGCATATATAAGTGCGTTAACTTCTTTTTTAATCATTTCTTTTTCTTCTTTAAGTTCTTTTGATGATGGGAATTTTTGTTCGCGCAAAAGACGGGTGATAATTTTTGAGGCTCTTAAGCCTTCTGCATTCGCTTCTTTGGTTGGCACCCCCTGTGATTCATGGGGTGATTTTGTAATCATTTTTGTTGCTTTTCCTAACGTTGCCACCGTCGATGCTAAGCTAATTACGCCCATCGATTTGGCTTCATCCGCAGGAAATCCTCCCATCCATTGATGGAAAACTGTCGTGACAAACACATCGTTATACCCAAAAAGTTTGAGGTAATAATTTGTCAGCTCATCTAAGGTTTGAAGTGCAGCAATATCTTGGACCACATTGCCGCCTTGTCCATACCCAACCGTGATGTTTTTCACGCCTTGTTCAGCCGCTAGAATCGATTCGATAATGGCAACGGTATGCGAAATTGACGGTGGAACAAGTGTCCCCGTTAAAGGCCCATACGGTTCACGGTTTAACTCAATGCCTTGTTCTGCATAATACCCAACTAAGCGATCACAGTATTGCCAATAACGTAGCGTATCTTCTAACCCAATGTTTTTGGCATAAGGGATGTTATAAGAAATGCCACCACCTTCGTTAGAGGTCCAGCCTGCGGCATGAATGATTTCCGTTAATAAGCGCGCATCGGGTGTCCCGTGGCGTGCTTGAATTGGCACATTGATGTTGTCAACAACTTTCATACAGCCTTCAACACCATAGTTAACCGCTGGAAATCCGTTCAGTAGACTGCGTCCTAAACGCTCCGATTCCTTGATTCCATCTTGAGCGTTTTGATAGCGGTTTTGACGGGTATAGGAATCAATCGTTGATGGAAGAAAATCGGCTTCGCCGTGTTTTTCTAAAAATTGCATAAGTTCAATATGTTGATCGAGCAACGCAACGCCTGCACGGGGTTGGATCATGGTGATGCCCTCCGCTTTTGCTTTACGCAGTTTTTTAGCGAAATTTTTATGGTCTGGCATATTTTTTAAGCGATCAACGGCTTTATCTAAATCGAGAAGTGGGCTACTTCCAGTTTCCCAGTGTGTTAATATTTGTTCACGTTTTTTTAAAAAATCTTCCCAAGGTATTTTCTTATTTTGTATCATGATTGCCTCCTACACTAAGTACTTTTTCATTAATTTAAGGGCGAGTTTTGGGTATTTTTGCCCGAGTAGTCCCATGGACGCAAGAATGTACTTCCGATCAATTAAAAAGACGGGATCGGTTGGACGAAGTTCAAGTTTTTTGTTGCTTTTGTGGTTGACTTCTTTCAGGATTTCTTTGGCGTCTTCGTTATTGATTAACACACCACCTGTACCGATAACATACTGAATATCCGTAAGGTCTTTTCCTGTTTGATAATACATATTTCCAAGTGGTGTATAAACCACTTCGACATGCCCAACATGGCGACTCATTGAATAGTCGCAGCAAATTCGGGCCAACGCGTTGTCGAAGGCACGTTCTTGATCTGTGTCTGGCAAATATTCAACGTTTTCATGACGTTTTAATGCGGATTGTTCGATGTCCGTTTCATCGTATTCATAATACTGTTTAAATTCATAAGGGGATACCAAACTTAAAAGGGCATTCGCACTATAGCGCATACCAAGGTCGCCTTCGACCGTACGCTTAGCAAAAGGCTCTTGCAAGCCTTTTAAAATAACTTCAGAACGTTTAGGGAACCCTTCTCCAATGGTGTGCACATCCGTGGTTGCACCACCAACGTCAATCACCATCAGTTCGTTAAAGCCTTCCTCATCTTCATAACCTTTGGCTAAAAGTTCAGCAGCAAGTAAAACGGCTTCTGGGGTTGGCATTATGATTTCACCTGTTTGTTCTTCTGCTTTCTTAATCCCTTTTGCTTCAATAATTTTTGTGATAAAAATTTGACGAATAACTTCTTTTGCTTCTTTTACATTCAACATTTTTAATTTTGGCATAACATTATCCACGATGTAATACTCTTGATTTGATGCATCAAAGATTTCTTCAATCTCATCTGCAGCGTCTTTATTCCCAGCGACAATAATCGGTACTCCTAAGTCGGCATCACGTAGTTTTTTGGCATTGTGGATAATGCATTCTTTGTTGCCGCCATCCGTGCCACCAGCTAAAAGAATAATATCGATATCGGCTTGTTTTAATTGCTTAACTTCTTTGCGGCTTAAATGGTGACTAAACACAAGATTAACCAGTGCACCTGCGCCTAAACATGCACGCTTCGCTGCTTCAACGGTCAGTTCTTCAACCAGACCAATCGCAGCCATTTTCAGGCCGCCTGCAGCACTTGAACACGCTGAAATACCGGTAATTTCCGGCATGTCTGGACAGGATACCTTGAGCTTTTCAAGCGCTAAATTAAACCCGTCTAAAACATTTGTTTTGACAGTCGTCATGGCTTTTGAGGTACCTATTATGTCTTCTTTTTCTAAATCTACCGCTGTCAGTTTGGTGTATGTTGATCCAAAGTCGACTAAAAGGTGGATGCCCATTATTCACCCAGATCCTCTCTTAAGTCCTTAACCGCATCTTCGATGTTCGTTCCGGGTGGGTAGACGCGATCAAAGCCCATTTTTTTAAAGCGCTGTTCAACCTCTTTAAAATCTTGTTTCCCAACAACAATATTGCCGCCAACATATAATTTAACATGGCCTAGTCCTGCTTCATCACAATTTTCTCGTAAGTATTTGCAATCCATTTCACCGTGACCATAAAGTGAGGAAACCAAAATTGCTTTGGCGTTCGTTTCAATGGCCGCGTTAATAAAGTCTTCTTGTGAGCTTAAGACACCAATATTGACAACATTAAATCCATATTCTGTAAGAACATGGTCTATAATCTTATTACCAACTGCATGAACGTCGGCGCCGATGACACCGATGACGACTGTTTTCATATGCTTCATCCTCCTGAAGGTTAAAAATGACAAAAAGGGAAATTTTAATAAGAAAAATTACCCTTTAATTTTCGAATTTTGAGTTAACCAAAAATAACCGTCGCTCACAATGTGAGCGGCAAAGATTAACGACATCATTCTGTAAATGTTTTGTCTGCGAACCATCGTTTCATCCTCGATTATTTTCGAAATAGTTTGTAGCCTAACACAATTTTAATTATACTGCTTATAAAACGAAAATCAAGCCTTTTTGACTTTTTTTTGTAAGCGCTTGTAGATTCTTTGTACGGTAATTTTAATACAGAAAAAAGTATTTCTGCCCTAAAGTATTTAGCAAAAGATCCCCATAGTCAAGTATCTGAAGCGGCTCAATACTCCCTAGAAAAACTTAGCTAAAATTAAGAACGTTTATTT
>SLQR01000030.1 GCA_007131405.1 Candidatus Izemoplasma sp. | reverse complement strand
TTTATGTCGTCACGTTCGATATATATTAATAGGGATACTCCTTATATAAGGATGCGCGGTTTAACACATTATTTTTTGGGGGGGTTCGTCCTTCGGTACACATTTTGTTATACTTTTGGCACCTATTTCACAAAGAATGTTAAAACTGCAAGCAATCAAGATGATCGCCCAAAGAAGCGTCTGATTACATGACCTATAAAGATAACTTGCTTATAAAACTCGAAGCATAAACTCAATGGATTTACGAAAACATATTATTACCAAAGAAACTTGGCCACCAAAAACACCCTGGTAATGGCATACCCATGGTATCTTAAGTGGTCAAAACGTTTGAAACTATGTAAAAAAGCACTTCGTTTGATTATAAACGAAGTGCTTTTTTGTACCCCTTATTAATCCGCTATAATCGTGAAGGTTTATGGAAATAAAACCCTTGTTGAACGTTGCATCCAAGTTCAGCAAGTTGTTTTTGTTGCGACGCTTTTTCAACGCCTTCTACCACGATCTTTTTATCCGATAACATAGCAATTTTACGCACCATTTTAATAATTTCTTGACTCTTTAAATCTTCAATGTTTGCTGTAAATACAGCGTCAATCTTAATAATATCAAACTCTAAATTATCTAAAACAGCGAGCGATGAATACGCTTTTCCAAAATCATCGAGCGCAATTTTATAACCTGCATCTTTATACGCTTTAATGTGGTGGACACAAACATCAATATTATTAACAAATGTTGACTCCGAAATCTCAACACTTATGCGATGATTTTTAATGCCATAACGCTGAGCACAATGGTTTAAGAAATACAAGAAATTTAAATCGAGCAAAGAGGATGGAGCAATATTTAAAGATAACATCGCTTCTTTGTATCGTTCTTGTTTTCTCAGTTCCACATACACACTGAGTGAACGATCAATTAAATAGCGTTCAAGACGATTCAATAAGTTTGCTTCTTTGGCTGCCTTAAAGAGTTGAATAGGCGTTATTTCTCCAAGTTCTGAATCGTACCATCGCGCAAGTTCTTCAACGGCTACCACGCGATTCGTTGACGTGTCAATAATCTCTTGAAAATGTATTTCAATGTTTTCTTGATCAAGTGCTTCGCGTAGTTTCGTTTCAATCTTGATATTCTTATTTATTTGTTCGCGCATTTCCGGTTTGTATGCAATGATTGATTGGTTTGCCTTGACGGAATGTCTGAGCGCTAACCCCGCTAAAGGAATAACGCGTTCTAACACGGGATGATCTTCAGGAAATAATGCATACCCAATCCGTTTCTCAATTTCAATTTTATGGCCAGCAATCACAATCTCATTTGGAATACGATTTTCTAAATTAAGCAACAGCTCTTTTTCAGTTAAAGCTTGGCGGTCGCAAATCAACACAAATTGGTCCCCTGTAAATCGAGATATGATGCACTGATCACGCTTAACTATTTGCAACGCATTGGCGACTTCTTTTAAAACCATGTCCCCAAAATGATGCCCATAGTAATCGTTAATTTTTGAAAACGATCCAAGTTCAAAGAAGACGACCGTTGCCTTTTGAATATCATTTTGGTCATGCATGCAATCAAACAAACCTTGTTGATTAAGCAATCCTGTTAAATAATCCGTATGTTCTTTTAGACGATGGGTTTCGCTGCCTTTTACGAACTGCGTTATTTCACGGCCAGTCCCAATAATAAATTCAACATTAAATTCAGCATCGAGCACAGCTTCAAATGTCCAAAATACCCACTTCTTATCTTCCTGATTCTCTAAACTTACCGCAGCTTGTGCGTAATAATCATGCTTAACTTCTTCTATCAAATCTTGTTCATTAATACCAAACACAGGATTTAACTGTCCAACATGTGCGCCTAGAACTTCTTCTCGTGCAAGTCCAAACGTCTCAAGCATTACATCAGACGCAAACGTAATCGTTCCCTTTGTGTCAATATTTAAAATAATCTCATTCGCACCTTTTGTGCCACGACTGAAATGACCTTCACGTGCTTCGTAGTACTTCGGAAGTCTGTTTTTTTCGAGTTGGAATGCGCTATAATGATACCCATACGCAACATGATTACCTTCTGGCGTTGCACTAATCATCTGTTCTAAGCCGATACGCATCTTTCGGTCACCACGCATCACAAAGTATTCAAATGTATTTGATTCTGTCGACTCTGCTAGTGTCCATAAGAACCAAAACGCAAGCAAAAGTAACACGCCAATCAAACCGACCAATCGCGTTGTTTCGGACATAAAAATTAGCAAAGTAGACAAAAATAACGTTCCAACTAAAACGCCAACCTTAACATAATATCTATTCATCGCTATCACCTTCTCAATTCAGTAGCATCATTACCAGTCATTTACCTATTATTAAAGCGATAAATCCTTAGTAACTTTATTATAAGGAACACGGACATTAAAAAACAGCGCGGATATGTCGTACTTTTCATAAAAAAAAGACATATTCGCTAAAATATGCCTTCACATAATCTCTTTTTTCATGTATTTCATAATAAATGTGTGGAAAACAATGTCAAAATCTTTCTCAATCCAACTAGTAAACTTCTCAATCTTCTTATTATTGCCTTCCATATGCAAAACATTATAACACCTGAATAAATTTAACTCAAAGTTTCGAAAATCCTCTAACCTAAAATAAGCCAATGCCTTATAATAATAGAAATACTCCCATAAATAATATTGTTTATTTTCTTTTCCACGTTCAACTGCAATATCACATAATTTGATAACTTGATTAAAATCCTTATACATACCATGCATTTTACTTAAACGCATTAAAATTAATACATAAATAAAATGTGTGGAGTTTTTTATACAATAAGTGGAGTTTTTTATACATGATGGTGAAACATGCTAATTC
>SLQR01000019.1 GCA_007131405.1 Candidatus Izemoplasma sp. | reverse complement strand
TTGAAGTTTCAGTTAAAGAACCTGGTCCAGGACGTGAAGCAGCAATTCGTTCACTTCAAACAGCAGGACTTGAAATTACAGCAATTAAAGATGTAACCCCAGTCCCACATAATGGATGTCGTCCACCAAAACGACCACGCGGCTAATTAACTATTAGCATGATTGAAAAAACAAGGAGGTTGTTCAATTGAAAGATCTTAAATTCGAAAAACCGGATAAAACGAAAATCATTGAAGCCAATGATACATATGGGAAATTCGAACTTAGTCCATTTGAACGTGGATTCGGAATAACCATTGGAAATTCTTTGCGCAGAATCTTGTTATCAAGCATACCAGGATCAGCCATCATCAATTGTCAAATTGATGGCGTACAGCACGAGTTTTCATCAATCGAAGGCGTGGTTGAGGATGTAACTACGATAATCTTAAACTTAAAAGACGTAGTACTTGATATTGATAGTGATGACCCAGAAGTACAAAAATCACTTGAAATTAATGTCGATGGACCCGCGACGGTCACAGCAAAAGACATTATTCGCGATAACGAAGTAACCATTATCAATGAAGACTTACATATTGCAACAGTCACAAAAGGGAAATTCCGTATGACCATGACAGCACGTCGTGGAATGGGATACGTTAGCGCTGAAGAAAACAAAGAGTTTAATCGACTCGTAGGCGTTATTCCAATTGACAGTATTTATACCCCGGTAACACGCGTCCAATATGACGTAGAAAAGACCCGTGTCGAAAGCGACGCAAATCGTGATAAACTCACGATGGAAATCGAGACGAACGGAGCCATTACCCCAAAAGAAGCGATGGGTGTTTCGGCAAAAATACTGATGGATCACTTAGCAGTGGTTGTTGAGCTTTCAGAAAAAGCTAAAGAAGAAGAATACATGGTTGAAAGAGAGTCCGAACAAAACTCTCAAATCTTAGAAATGCAAATTGAAGATTTAGATCTCTCAGTTCGAAGCTATAACTGCTTGAAACGTGCGGGAATTCATACCGTTGACGAACTTACTCAAAAGACAGAAGAAGACATGATGAAAGTTCGTAACCTCGGTAAGAAATCCCTAAAAGAAGTTAAGCAAAAGCTTGAAGAGCTAAGTCTTTCACTTGCTAGACATTAATAGGAGGTTTTTATGGCTGGATATCGTAAACTAAATCGTAGAAGCGATCAAAGAAAAGCAATGCTCCGTGACCTAGTGACTCAACTCATTATTCACGAACGCATTGAAACGACAGAAACCAAAGCCAAAGAACTCAGTCGTCTAATTGACAAAATGGTGACACTTGGAAAGAAAAACACCTTAGCGTCTAGAAGACAAGCGGCTGAAGTTGTACGCTTTATACAAACGAACGAAGACAATCAAAATGCCCTACAAAAATTATTTGATGATATAGCACCACGCTTTCAAGAACGTAATGGTGGATACACACGCATCATGAAACTTGGACCACGTCGCGGAGACGCAACGGAAATGGCAATCATCGAATTTGTTGAATAAAAATATGCGAGCGAAAGCTCGCATTTTTTGTTCGCTTAAACATCGCAATTTTACATTCATTTTGATATAATAGAGAAGGTCGAATGAGGTGATACCATGAACATCATAGAAATCGAAAACCTATCCTTTTATTATCAAGCAGATAAGCCAGTATTAAAAGACATCAACCTCACCATCAAAAAAGGTGAATGGCTAACAATCCTCGGTCACAATGGTAGTGGAAAATCAACCCTAGCCAAATTGTTGATCGGTCTTTTACGTGCCAAAAGTGGTACGATTCGCATTGATAATGAAGAACTTAATCAAAATACCGTCCAATCCATTCGGAGAAAAATCGGCATCGTTTTTCAAAACCCAGATAATCAGTTTGTTGGAGTCACGGTTCGTGATGATATCGCATTCGGGCTAGAAAACTTATCAATCCCGCGTGAAGAGATGATTGAGCGTATCGAAACCTATGCTCAAAAAGTAAGCATGAGTGAATTTTTAAACAAAGAGCCCCACGCCTTGTCGGGTGGTCAAAAACAACGTGTAGCGATTGCCGGTATTTTAGCCATGCATACGGATATCATTATTTTTGATGAATCAACATCAATGCTAGACCCCAAAGGTCGCCGAATGATTTTAGATTACATGAAAACCTTAAACGATGAAGGTGTGACTATTATTACCATCACACATGATATGAAAGAAGCTGTTTTAAGTGATCGTATTCTAGTGCTTAAAAATGGTGAAGTTTTAAAAATGGATACCGCCGCTAATGTGCTAAAAGATAAGATAACCTTAGAAAAATCGAATCTCGAACTCTTACTTCCGCTTAAAGTCATAAACAGACTTGAAGAAAAAAACATCAAAAATGAAGAATTGAGGTCGTATTTATGGCAATTAAGTTTAACAGGGTAGACTTCAAATACCAAGGTTTTGACAATAAGGGGTACCTGGCCTTATCCAATATAAACGTATCGATTAATGCGGAGGGTGAATTTATAACCCTTATCGGTGAAACAGGCAGCGGGAAAACAACATTGGTTCAGCATATGAACGCCCTGCTTACACCAACCAGTGGAAACGTGACAATTTTCGGGTTAAAAATTGACCAAGAAAACATCAAAAAGAAAAAGTTCCGTTTAAATCCAATCCGTCAGAAAGTCGGTCTTGTGTTCCAATTTCCAGAGTACCAACTCTTTGAGGAAACGGTTTTAAAAGATATTATGTTTGGTCCAAAAAACTATGGTGTTGATGAGGCAACGGCACGTGAACGTGCGATCAAAATGATTAAAGTTGTCGGTTTAGATGAAAGCTATTTAGACCGTAGTCCTTTCAATTTAAGCGGTGGCGAAAAAAAACGCGTAAGCATTGCGGGTATTTTAGCCATGGAACCAGACATTCTCATTTTAGATGAACCGACAAGTGGGCTTGACCCCCTTGGACGCGATGCCCTTTTAAGAGTGTTTAATGACATTCACCAAAAACTCAATAAAACGATTATTGTGATTACCCATGACATGAATACCGTTTATGAATACGCTAAACGCGTGCTTGTCATGCGTGATAGCTACTTAGTATACGACGGGGACCCACATACATTGTTTTCAAAGAAGAATATTGAAAACTGGAACTTGGATATCCCTGACATCATTAACTTACTTCACCATCTTGAAAAAGATTTCAATATTACTTTTCCAAAGCAACCTCAAAATGTTGATGAATTGCTCACCATGATTGAGGAGGTGGCAAAATGAAAAACATTGTCATCGGACGTTTTATTCCAGGAAACAGTTTCCTTTACAAAATGGACCCTCGCACTAAAATTATCGCCTTGATTATTTTAATGATTTCAGCCTTCGTCCTTAGAGGGTTTATGAACATGTTTATTGCGCTAGGGCTCATCTTATTACTTTTGCTTTTGGGTAGAATAAACATCATCCGTGTCATTCGAGGGCTAAAACCCTTAATGTTCTTACTGCTATTTACCTTTACCTTTCAAATTCTTTTCAATGAAACAGGACCAGTGCTCATTGTGTTCGAACAAGAAGCCAGTTGGACACTCCACTATTCATGGCTAAATATTTTAGCGGTGGTTGGCGTTGTCTTCTTTTGGTTTTTCACGCGACGTTTTGTTCGATTCCGGCTCTTATACCTTGTTGCTACGTTGGTCGGTTCGATCGCCTTACTCATCAATTTACAACTCGGTTACGTCTTTAATACAGGCGACTTAACGATCCATCAAAACGCCGTTGAGACAGGTTTCTTTATCATGATGCGCTTAATTATCATTGTAACCCTTTCGACCATTCTCACCCTTACCACCAAACCAACTGATCTGAATTTAGGGCTTGAATCTGTCTTAAAACCATTAAAATACATTCGCATTAATACAGAAGAAATGGCCATGATTATTGCGATTGCACTTAGGTACATTCCAACGCTTCTTGATGAAGCGAATAAAATCATGCTTGCACAAGCTAGCCGCGGCGTTGATTTCAGTGAAGGAAAAATGAAAGATAAAGTCATGCAAATCGTTTCCCTTCTTGTACCGATGTTTATCATCTCCTTTAAACGAAGTGATGAACTGGCAAATGCCATGGAAGCACGTTGTTTTGTTCCTGGGAATCCACGTACAAGACTGCATCAACTTGCTTGGACGTACGCCGATACGATTACAATAATCATTAGCCTAATGGCGCTTGCAAGTGTTATCACCTTAAGGGTGGTAGGTATCAATGTTTAATGCATTTAAAGAAGCACTGCTTTCCAAAAATCGTGAAGCAATCGCTGAGTTTTTAGATGACCGTGTGGCGCTTAAATTTCCAGACACAGAACCACTCTTTAATAAAGCATCCTGTCTAACCTACTTAGAGAATTTGACCATTGAATCAATCGCACCTTTTATAGCTTATTTATCATTTCATTATACAATCATAAAAACACCTAACAACACATACATGGTAAAAATCAAGTATAAAAACAACCATATTATCAGTCTATATGCAGACACTCTTGATGAAAATATGACGCGTTATCGTGTTGATTTTCGCTACGATGGTACCTTGTATGAAGGCTATCAACGTCAACCAAAAGCAAAAACAGTTCAACGTGAACTTGAATCGGTACTAAGCCATTTAATGCAAACACCGATTACTGTCCATGCCGCATCTAGGACAGATGCGGGTGTGCATGCTTTACACCAAGTATTGCATTTCGATGCGAATACACCATTATCACCATCCAAAATAAAGACACTCATGAATACGATGTTGCCGGACGATATTGTGGTGGATAAGGTTGATGAAGTACCAAGTGTATTTCACGCTCGGTATGACGCTGTTTCAAAAACATATAGTTATCGCATCAGTCATGAAAAAAATCCGTTTAATGCCCATTATGTGCATTATTTAGAGCCACTATCGGTTGACACCATCAATAGCATGCTTGAAGTGTTTATCGGGACCCATGATTTTGCAAGTTTTGCCAAAGTATCCGATAAGAAAGATACCATTCGTACTATTTTTGAAGCTCAAAGTGTCCGAAAAAACAACGAAACCATCATTGAAATAACCGGATCTGGTTTTCTTCGAAACATGGTAAGAATGCTGATTGGTGAAATCCTTTATGATTATAAACACCGAACCACGAGTTATCTCGATCGACTTGAGCGCCCAAGTTCAAAGTATCCAAAACGGTTAGCCCCAGCACAAGGACTTTATCTAAAATCAGTCCATTACACATAAAAAATGTGTTCCCTCTTTTGAGGAACACATTTTATATTTGGCTTTCAGACTGTTTAACTTTTAAACTTTTCTTTGCAAAGATTTTCTTTGATAGCGCCACAATGAGTAAGATAAGAATATTAAATAAAACAATCGTTGCCCCTGAAGGAAGACCAACTTCAAACGATAACCACAACCCGAGTAAAACCGAGATTTCACTAAAGATAATTGCGATAAACAACGTGTTTTTAAAGCTTTTTCCAACCTTCATCGCTGCGGCCACAGGGATAATCATTAAACTTGAAACAAGCAATACCCCGACCGTCTCAATAGACAAACTAACCACGAGCGCTAAAACAATCGTCGTAACAAGTTGGAAGCGATTAACGCGGATGCCTAAAAGACGTGCATACGCTTCGTCGAAGCTGATAATAACCATCTGTCTAAAAAACAAAATGGTAAGCGTAACAATCACAGCGGTCACAGCAATAATGATGATGGTAAACGTTCGACCGACTGTCAAAATACTTCCGAATAGGTAATTGTAAACACTTGAACTAAAACCACCAGATAAGGAAATAAAGAGTGCACTGAGTGCGGTACCTAAACTAATAACAATCGGCATGGAAATCTCTTTGTAGTTCTTATAGTAACTCCGTAATATCTCAATTATAATTGATCCAATGACTGCAAAAAGCATACCGAGATAAAGCGGGTCACGTATAAAGGTGATTCCAAGAATATGAATAAAATATAAACCTATCGCTAAACCAGCTAAACTAAAATGCGATAAGGTATCCGCAATTAAGCTTAAACGTCGAATCACCACAAACGAACCAATAAGCGGTGCTAAAAAACCAATCAACAAACCGGTTATAAGGGCATACTGCATAAAGTCGTGATCAATTAAAGCACGTAAAAAGCTAATGGATAAAATCATGATGATTCACCCCTTTTAGGGGCTACTTTTTTCACCGTAGCTTCGCCCTGATGCAAATGCATAACATGCGTAAAATTCGCTTTGCTTGATTTAATATCGTGGGTAATTAATATAATCGTAACACCCATTCGGTTTAAATCGTTAACCGTCGAATAAAAGCGTTCGACATTGGTCGCATCAACGCCAACTGTCGGTTCGTCAAGAATCAGTAACTTTGGTTTATTCATTAAAGATCGAACGATAAAAACACGTTGAAGTTGACCACCACTTAAATTGTTGATATTTTCGTTTTGGAGTTCTAAAATACCTAGGCGGTCCAACCATTCGAGCTTTTCTTCTTCAGAAACCTTACCATAGCGTGAAGCGGATAAAATTTCATTTACTGTAATAGGAAATTCATAATTAAAGTCATCAAACTTTTGAGGGACATAACCAATATTAATCCAACTTTTATAATCATTAATGTTCACGTCATCAAGATAGATTTTTTTACTTGGTACTTTGTTAATCCCAAGAATACATTTAATGAGTGTGCTTTTCCCGCTTCCGTTATTCCCGATAATGACTAAAAAGTCACCGCTTTCAAGTTTGAAAGAAATGTCTTTTAACACTGTCCGATAGTCATAACCAAAGGATAAATTTGTGAGTTGTATCCTCATTGTAAACGCCCCCTCATAGACTAATATATATTATACCATAATTAACCGTTTGAAAATGAAAATCATATTTAAAATTCGCCCTAAATGTGCGATAATAAGTAAAAGAGATGAAGGAGTGACTGCACGTGAAACCTGTATTTATAACATTCGAGGGCCCTGAAGGTTCAGGGAAGACATCCGTAATTAAAGCGGTTGTCGAAGCACTAAAACTACAAAATATTGAGGTAATGACCACCCGAGAACCTGGTGGCATCAAAATATCTGAACAAATCCGTAACGTTATTTTAGACGTTGACAATATAGAAATGGATGCACGCACTGAAGCACTCCTTTATGCCGCATCAAGGCGTCAACACATGACAGAGAAAATTATGCCTGCGCTTGAAGCAGGTAAAGTGGTGTTGTGTGATCGTTTTGTGGACTCAAGTTTAGCGTATCAAGGGTATGGCCGTGAACTGGGAATTGACACCATATATGAACTTAATCAGTTTGCTATTGAAGGGATATTACCTGCGTTAACCATCTTTATTGATGTCCCACCGAATATCGGCTTAAACCGTGTTTTTAGTAATGGAAGAGGTGTTGATCGACTCGACCTTGAAAGTTTAGAGTTCCACAGCAAAGTCTATGAAGGCTACAAAATCTTAATTGACAAATTTCCAGACCGCATAAAAGTTATTGATGGAACGCAACCCTTAGAACAGGTAATCGAACAAGCCTTAACTTTAGTTCAACAAATCCTTTAAAAGGTGATGATTGTATGAACTTTTCAACGTTAAAAGCCGCACAAGGCGATAATATTCGTATCCTTGAAAACAGTTTTAAGAAAAACCGTTTGGCTCATGCGTATATATTCGAAGGTGAAGCAGGCACAAAGAAATTTGATACTGCGCTTTTTTTTGCTGCAATGATTCTTTGTGAGTCGGATGACACCAAACCGTGTGGAACATGCAAAAATTGTCGACGCATCTTTAATCAACGCCACCCGAATCTCTATACGATAAAACCACAAAAACAAAACATTACAAAAGACAATATTCGTGATCTCCAAGAGGAGTTTAATAAAACAGCATTAGAAGATGGGGCAAAAGTGTATATCATGGAAGATGCGGATACGATGAATCCCCATGCAGCCAATGCACTTTTAAAATTTCTAGAAGAACCACATCCTAATATTTTTGCTTTATTGCTGACAACAAATAGTTCCAAACTATTGCCTACCATTCGTTCTAGAAGTCAAAAGCTAACCTTTCATACGATCCCTCATCATCTAATCTTAAGTGAACTTATAGAATCAGGGTATGAACCCTTTTTAGCCCGTCTTGCCTCGGCAATGCACCATACTGTCAATGAAGCCGAAGTTTTTTTGGCGCAAGAAAACCTTTATGATATGATTGATATCGTTAGCCATCTTTATGAAGCACTTGCAAATAAAGAATCGTTGGTTTTGACCTTCGATAAAGAAATCTTTGGCGTCGTCTCAAACAAAGACGATTCCCTCATGCTTCTTGATGTCATGATTTACTACCAAAAAGACCTCATTTATGGTAAAATGAAACATTATAAAAAACAAATATTCCAAGAACAGCTCGCGACCATCGAAACCATTTTAACCTTTAAGAGCAAAGCGATGCTTCTTGAAGAACTTGAGCAGATGTTGGAACTAAAAAATCGTTTAAATCAATTTGTCAATACGCGTCTCGCTTTTGACAATTTATTGATGTTTCTAGAAAGAAGGATGGACAGTGAAGAATAAAGTAGTAGGTATCCGGTTCAAAGAAGCCGGCAAAAAATATTATTTCGATCCCCTCGACTACGAAGTAAGCGTCGGGGATTTTGTTGTTGTAGAAACCGTTCGTGGGATTGAACTCGGGCGAATTATCGAAGGCATTAAGACCATCGATGAAGAAGAATTAATTGCGAGTCTTAAACCAATTATACGATTAGCAACCGAAAGTGACTTAGAAAACGAACGCAAAAACAACGAACTCATACCAAATGTTATGAAATCATGTGCTAAATATGTCAAAGTCCATGATCTTGATATGAAACTCTTAAGTGCAGAATACACCTTGGATCGCAATAAACTGATTATTTATTTTACCGCAGAAGGCCGCATTGATTTTCGTGAACTTGTGAAAGATTTAGCGAATGAGTTTCGTGTTCGTATCGAACTTCGTCAAGTTGGAGCACGTGATGGTGCAAAATTTATGGGGGGCATTGGTCCTTGTGGATACTTGCTTTGTTGCAACACATTTTTGGGGGAATTCGAAACCGTCTCGATTAAAATGGCAAAAAACCAAAACCTTTCATTAAACCCAGCAAACATTTCAGGATTATGTGGAAAACTGTTATGCTGTATTCGTTATGAAGACGAAACCTATCATGAGTTCCGTCAAAATATGCCGAAAATGCATTCAAAAGTAAAAACACCAGATGGTATATGCAAAGTCATTGCATCCAATATAATTGACCAATCGGTTAAAGTTATTTGTCCTGAAGATACGATTCGATATTTTAAAGTGGATGAGTTGCTTGAAATTTTTGACTACGATAAAAACGGAAATAACAATGGTACTTAAAGAAGGCGAAGTCCTCAACGATCTTCTTGGTTTTGAGGGATTAAAGATTATTCAACATCCAGAGATGTTCAACTTCTCGCTTGATTCAACCTTATTAGCGGACTTTGTCGTGATTACAAAACGCATAAACACGATTCTTGATTTAGGCACAGGCTTTGCCCCGATTCCGCTCATGCTTTCACGCAAAACAGCGAAACCGATTGTTGGCGTTGAAATTCAGCAAGACGTTAGTGATGTCGCTAAACGCAACGTCAAACTCAATGAATTAGACAATCAAATCACCGTACTAAATGAAGACATAAAAAACTTAAAATCGCATTTTGATAAAAATAGTTTTAACTTAATCACCTGCAACCCGCCATTTTTCAAACATAAAGAAACCTCAAACATCAATAAAAACGACTACAAAACCATTGCGCGTCATGAAGTTAAAGTGAACCTAAAAGGGATTGTCGACATGGCAGCTTATCTTCTACAAGACAAGGGTCACTTTGTGCTTGTGCACCGACCTGAGCGTCTACAAGAAATAATCACTCTATTCATGGCAAACAGTCTTGAAATGAAACGACTACGCTTTATTCATCCGAAACAGGGTGAAGATGCATATATGGTGTTAATTGATGCCGTTAAGCGCGGCAATAAAGGGTTAAAGATTTTACCACCGCTCATTGTTCATAATCACCAAGGATACACGCAAGAAGCACTTGTAATTTTTAACGTTGAAAGTAAGTGATTGTATGGAGCAACAACAAAGTTATAAAGATAATAAACCAACGCTTTATCTTGTGCCAACACCCATCGGTAATTTGTCAGACATGACGTACCGTGCCGTGGACACACTGAAAGCAGTTGATGTTATTTTTGCGGAAGATACACGCCATAGCGGGACACTGCTTAAACATTACGCCATCGATACCCCGATGAAGAGTTACCATAAACACAACGAACGAATGCGTAATGAACTTATTGTAAGTAACCTTAAAGAAGGCAAAAACCTTGCATTGATTAGTGATGCGGGCATGCCACTGATAAGTGACCCAGGTGAAACACTAGTTCAATCTGTCATTCAAGCGGGTTTTCATGTCGTTAGTCTTCCTGGGCCCAGTGCCTTTTTAACCGCCCTTGTTGCCTCGGGTATTCAAGCGCAACCCTCACTTTTCTATGGATTTTTACCCACTAAGCCAAACGAACGTAAAAAACAGCTGAAACAGTTAAAAACCTTCCCATATACGCTGGTTTTTTATGAAGCACCACACCGCATAAAAGATACCTTAAATGCTCTATACGACATTTTTAACAATCGCTCAGTCACAATCGCTCGAGAGATCAGCAAACAGTATGAGACGTATATACGCACCACTCTCGATGCCATCGACACCATACCAGAGCTTAAAGGTGAAATTGTGGTGATTGTCGAAGGCTTTAACGAAACCGATCCATTATCTGAAGATGATGTTATTGATCATATTGAACTGCTTATTCAAGATGATTTAAGTGAAATGCAAGCCATCAAACAAGTAGCCAAGCAACGAAACATGAAGAAGAACGATGTTTACATGGCGTATCAAACCCATAAAAAACACTTCAAAGGAAAGGAGTGATTGTGATGAGTAAAACATATTACGTCACAACACCAATCTACTATCCAAGTGGAAAACTTCATATCGGAAATACCTACACAACAGTGCTTTGTGATACCCTGAAACGCTACAAAGCATTACGAGGGTATGACACATTTTATTTAACCGGTATGGATGAACACGGAAAGAAAATTGAGACGGTTGCTAATGATCGTAACATCGCACCGATTGACCATGTGACCGAAATAGCCGAAGAGACACGCGCGCTTTGGGATAAACTACGTATTTCTTACGATGATTTTATCCGTACAACGGAGAAACGTCATAAAACCGTCGTACAGAAAATCTTTGAACAACTGCTTGAACAAGGCGACATCTATTTAGGTACATACAAAGGCTATTACTGCATGCCTTGCGAATCGTTTTATACCGAAACACAACTTGACGAAAACAACACTTGTCCAGATTGCGGACGTGAAACAAGTCAACTTGAAGAAGAAAGCTATTTCTTTAAACTCAGTAAATACCAAAAACGTTTGCTGCAGTTTATCGAAAATAACCCAGATTTCATTACCCCAGAAACGCGTAAAAATGAAGTGGTTGCGTTTATCAAACAAGGGCTAAATGATTTAAGTGTTTCACGCACGACCTTTGATTGGGGCATAAAAGTTGTGTCCAATCCAAAACATGTTGTTTATGTTTGGATCGATGCTTTATCCAACTACATCAGTGCTTTAGGGTACGGAACCGATCAAAATCAGCTCTTCACCAAATACTGGGAAGGTGATGAAGTTGTTCATGTTGTTGGTAAAGACATCTTACGCTTCCATGCAATCTACTGGCCAATTATGTTAATGGCCCTTGATATACCTATCAACTTTAAACTCCATGCTCATGGTTTTTACATGATGAAAGATGGAAAAATGAGTAAATCTAAAGGTGGCGTTATTTATCCAGATACCATCCTGAAATACTATGGTCTTGATGAACTACGTTACTTCTTACTGCGTGAACTGCCGTATGGGTCTGATGGTGTCTTCACACCTGAAACATTTGTTGAACGCATTAATTTTGATTTAGCCAATGACTTCGGAAACCTCTTGAACCGCACGCTCTCGATGATTAATAAATATTTTGATGGATATATTGAGTTGAATGAAGAAGCAGAAACGGATTTCGACAAAGACTTACAGCAAACCATCAAAGACGTTATTGCAAACTACAAAGAAAATATGAACACCTTAAAAATATCTCAAGCATTACAAGAAGTGTGGCGCTTAATTTCACGCAGCAACAAATACATTGATGAAACCATGCCTTGGGTTCTTGCCAAAGACGAAGCTAAGAAAAATGAACTTGAAAATGTTCTTTATCACCTTGTTGAATCCTTACGCCATATTGGCATCTTGCTTAGACCATTCCTATTAGAAGCCACACCGGCTTTATTCCAACAACTTGCTGTTGAAGATCAGTTCACCACATGGGAAAGCATGCAATTTGGTGACAAAAAAAGTTACCATGTTGTTAAAAAACCGGTTCCGCTCTTCCCGCGACTTGATGTCGAAGAAGAAGTGAACCGACTAAAAGAAGATATCTCTGGCAAACCAAAGGAAGAACCTGTCGAGGAAACCCCAGAAATTACGATTGAGGATTTTGTAAAACTGGATATTGTGATTGGTCAAATTACTGAATGCAAAACACACCCAGACGCCGATAAGTTGCTTGTGTCTCAAGTCAATATTGGTCGTGGTGAAACACGCCAAATCGTTTCAGGGATTGCCAAGCATTATAAGCCAGAAGAACTCATCGGAAAAAAGGTTCTTGTGATTAAAAATCTTAAACCAGTAAAACTACGTGGTGTACTCAGTTCAGGGATGTTACTTGCAGGGTCAAACAAGGAAACACTTGAGGTAATAACTTCAGAAAAACTTAATCCGGGCGACATTGTTAAATAGGTGACGAAAGATAGCTTAAAGTATTTGACTTTTAGAGGCATTTGAGCTATTATATATGACGGTACATTTTTAACAATCTCCAAAGCCCTATTATAATAATATAATTAGGAGGCTTACACGCTATGAAAACATATATGGCAAACAATCAAACGGTCGAACGTAAATGGTATGTTATTGATGCCGCTGGTCAAACACTTGGGCGCTTATCAACCGAAGTTGCGACATTATTGCGCGGAAAACACAAACCAACGTTTACACCACACGTAGACTGTGGAGACTACGTGATCATTATTAACGCAAAAGACATCGAATTAACAGGGAAAAAATGGGCAGACAAAAAGTATTATACTCACTCACAGTATCCAGGAGGATTAAGAGTGACCAATGCAAAGACAATGAATGAAAAACATCCAGGACGCATGGTCGAACTCTCAATCAAAGGCATGTTGCCAAAAGGAAGACTCGGAAGACAAATGTTCAAAAAACTCTTTGTGTATGGTGACGAAAACCATCCACATCAAGCTCAAACGCCAGAAGCTTATGAGCTAAAAGGCTAGGAGGAAAGTAAATGGCTAAACAAGTATTGTACCGCGGAACCGGTCGTAGAAAAAGTTCAATTGCTCGTGTCATGATGACACCAGGAACAGGTAAGTTTACCATTAACGGTAGAACATTTGAAGAGTATATTCCATCAGCAGCGACACGCTTAGACGTATCACAACCACTTGATTTAACGGAAAACCAAAAATCATTTGACATTAATGTTAATGTCTATGGTGGCGGAATTACAGGTCAAGCCGGCGCGATTCGTCATGGAATCACTAGAGCATTGCTCGAAGTGAATGAAGATTACCGCCCAACCCTAAAAGCAGCGGGTCTTGTTACCCGTGACCCTCGTGCAGTAGAACGTAAAAAATACGGTCTTAGAAAAGCACGACGTGCCCCACAATTCAGCAAGCGTTAAGATTAAAAAAGAAGCACAATTATTTGTGCTTTTTTTATTAAAGAGTAGCGAAACCAATGAAAACATACTATAATATCTACGTTATAAGGAGGTCACCATTATGAAAGTTAGAGTACGTTACGCACCAAGTCCAACTGGCCATTTACATATTGGGAATGCCCGCACCGCATTATTTAATTATCTCTTCGCCCGTAAGCACAATGGGGCATTTATTGTCCGCATTGAAGACACCGATGTTGCCCGCAATGTTGAAACGGGTATTGAATCTCAAATGGCTTATTTAAAATGGCTCGGTCTTGATTGGGATGAATCCATCGACCAAGATGGAGGTTATGGCCCTTACCAACAACTTGAACGTTTAGACTTATACAAAAAATACGCCAATGAGCTGTTAGAACGTGGACTCGCCTATAAATGTTATTGTACCCCTAAAGAACTCGAGTCTGAACGGGATGAAATGAAGGCCCGTGGTGATGACAAACTGCATTATTCACGTAAATGTTTAGGTGCGCCTGAACAAGATAAACCGTATACCATTCGTTTTAAAGTACCTGAGGATACCTCATACACATTTAACGATCTTGTCAAAGATGAAGTGACATTTCGAAGTGAAGATATAGGTGATTGGGTGCTAATGAAACAAAATGGCATTCCAACGTACAACTTTGCGTGTGCCATCGATGACTATTTAATGGAAATCTCACACGTTTTACGTGGCGAAGACCATATTACCAATACCCCTAAACAAATGATGATTTTTGACGCATTTAAATGGCGTTATCCACATTATGGCCACATGACGCTCATCGTGAATGAAAACAATAAAAAGTTATCCAAACGTGACGCGTCAATCATTCAATTTATTGATCAGTACAAAGCGCTTGGTTATTTACCGGAAGCCATGTTCAACTTTATCGCATTGCTCGGATGGAGCCCAGAACAAGAAGAAGAGATATTTGATCACGAAACGCTGGTTAAGAATTTTGATGAAAACAGGTTATCCACATCGCCAGCGAAGTTTGATAAAGATAAACTTTCGTACATCAATAATCGATACATTAAAGCACGTTCACTTGATGAAACGATTGCGCTTTGTAAACCATTTCTTGATGAAAAGAGCATTGGAAACGATAAATCAGATGCGTGGTTTGAAAGTTTAATTGAAGTATTTAAAGATCGTTTAAGCTATGGAAAACAAATTGTCGATTTATATGAGGATTTTTTCAATCAATCTTTTGAACTTGTCGGTGAACCACTTGAGTTTATCAAACAAGAAGGTGTGAGAAACCTCATTGAATCATTCAAAACACATATCGAAAACCAAGAAAAACTAACAGCAGATACATACAAAGAACTTATTAAAATAAGTGGTAAAGAGACGGGAATGAAAGGCAAAATGCTCTTTATGCCGATCCGAATTAGCGTAAGTGCGGCGATGCATGGACCGGATCTACCGAAGATGATGCACCTCATGGGTAAAGCGCTTGTGATTGAACGACTCAATAAAACATTAAGCGTCATTTAGCCCTATAACACAAAAATATTTGCATTTTTGGCTACAATCGTATATAATCACATTATCAAGAAAAAAAAGGAGAATTATTTTTACATGAAAGGTACAGTTAAGTGGTTTAATTCAGAAAAAGGTTATGGATTCATAACAAGTGAAGACGGACAAGACATTTTTGTTCATTACAGTGCAATTAGCGCTGAGGGTTTCAAGTCTTTAAATGAAGGCGACGAAGTTGAGTTTGAAGTTACCGAAGGAGATCGTGGACCTCAAGCTTCCAACGTAGAGAAACTTTAATGAATTAAAAGTAAAACAGGCTTCGGCCTGTTTTTTTGTGGCTAAATTCGACGGATATTGTTTCCGGAGAACACTTAACTGTGTTACAATAATCTTGTTAAACTCGTAAGAAAAAGGTGACACTAATGAAAATATACAACACATTAACAAACAAACTTGAAACATTCAAACCCATCCATAAAAATACTGTCAATATGTATGTGTGTGGACCGACTGTTTATAACTATATTCAAATCGGCAATGCGCGTCCGGTGATTTTTTTCGATGTCGTAAGACGGTATTTTGAGCACTTAGGCTATACCGTGAACTTTGTGTCGAACTTTACCGACATTGACGATAAAATCATTACCAAAGCACTTGAAGAAGAGAAAACCGAAATGGAAATCGCCAATCAATTTATCGAAGCCTTCCATAAAGATGTCGAACGCGTTGGCAGTTCAACGAAGTATTTAGCGCCGCGCGTCACCGAATACATGAGTTCAATCATTGCCTATATTGAGAGACTCGTCAAAAAAGACTTTGCCTACCAAATTGATGGGGATGTGTATTTTCGCGTTAGTAAAATGAAAGATTATGGTATCCTTTCAGGGCGAAATGTTGAGGATTTAACTTCAGGAGCCCGTGTTGAAATTAATGATAAAAAAGAAAACCCACTCGATTTCACGCTTTGGAAAAAAACCGATGTCGGACTAAAGTTTCCATCGCCGTGGGGTGAAGGTCGACCAGGGTGGCACACCGAATGTGTTGCGATGATTGAAGACATCTTTGGAGGCCCGATTGATATCCATGGTGGTGGGGCAGATTTAATGTTCCCGCATCATGAAAATGAGATAGCCCAAAATCATGCCTTGAACCATAATTTTGTCGCAAACTATTGGATGCACAATGGGTTTTTAAATATCAATGACCAGAAAATGTCTAAAAGTGAAGGCAATTATATCTTTGTAAAAGACTTAGATGTTGATTACATGGGGTTTAGACTCTTCACATTAAGCACATACTACCGTAGCCCAATCAACTTCACCGATGCGTTGTTAGAAAACTACATTACGGAATGGCAAAAGTTAAAACGCACCTACACCCAAGCTTTTTACAAACTTGATTTAGCGGAACAACTCGATGAGTCGGTATTACCAATTGAAGCCGTTGAAACGATTAAGACAAATTTTATGGCTGCGATGGATAATGACTTCAATACCGCTAATGCTATTACTGAACTTCAAAATATCGCAAAATACACCAACCAAAAAATCCGCCAAAAAGATCAATATTCTGAACTGCTCGCTGCTGTTAAAACGTTTGAAACATTCTTCGCTATTTTAGGGCTTGACCCAAAGACATCGCGCATGTCTAAAGCCATAAAATCAATGTATTATGAATGGGCAGATGCACGCAAAAATAAAGAATACGATAAAGCCGATCGTCTGCGCGAAGCGTTAAGCCAAAAAGGTATTCTTTAATGGTTTCTTTTAATGGACAAACGTTAGCGTATCTTGGGGATGCTGTCTATGAGTTATTGGTTCGAGACTATCTCTTGAATCACGGTCATACACAAGTGAACACGCTTCACGACGCAGCCGTGAAGTACACAAGTGCTGAAGGTCAATTTGAAGCGCTGAGTAAAATCAAACCACACCTTACGAATGATGAATCAATAATTGTCAAGCGCGGACGCAACGGAAAACTGACACGGAAGGCACGAAACCAATCGCTAAAAACGTATCAAGAAGCAACCGGTCTTGAAGCCCTTTTTGGTCACTTGTATTTAGAGGACAATACCGAACGAATTAGAGAACTCTTTGATTACATTACTGTATAAAGGGTAAAATAATTAGACCTATTTCTCAACACCCTAAACAATCAAACTGTGATACACTAATAATGAGGTGGTACGATGGCCATACTAATCCACGGGAAAAACCCGATATATGAAGCAATCAAAGCCAACCGTAAAATTTATGAACTTTACGTGATGGACAAACAAAGTTCAGAACTTTCAGACATGCTCGGAAGTCGCAGCATTAAAATCACTACGCTACCAAAACAAAAAATGAATCAAATGTTTCCTCAAGCGCATCAAGGCATTGGGGCATTAGTTGAAGATTACCAAACAGTGACGTTAGAAGCGGCGTTAAATAAACCCGATAAGAAACGATTCATTATGCTTGATTCGGTCGAAGATCCACATAACCTAGGGGCTGTTTTACGTACGGCGGATGCTTTTAGTATGAGTGGGGTTATTATTCCTAAACATCGTAGCGCCACCATCACGCCAACCGTTGTGAAAGTCTCAACCGGAGCAATTGAATACGTTGATATTATTAGCGTTTCCAATCTAAATCAAGCGATTAAAACATTAAAAGAAAACAATGTTTGGGTTGTTGGAACTGACCTCGACACAGACAATACCTTAGACGCCATTCAAGAAGATACTGATTTATGCATTGTGTTTGGTAGTGAGGGTAAAGGCTTAAGTCGTCTCGTAAAAGAAAACTGTGATTACTTGGTAAAAATACCGATGACTGGGCATGTAAATAGTTTAAATGTTAGTGTTAGTTGTGGCATTGTAATGCACGAGATTGTGAGGCGAAAAGGGTAATGAAATGGTATCGACCACTCAATGATTATGAAATTATTGCGATGATCCAAGAAGGATCAGAAGATGCATTCACATTGATGGTTGATAAATATTCACGCTTTATTTCGAAAAAGATTAATAAATTTAACCTGGCCTATGATTACGACGATTTGTATCAAGAAGGCATCTTGATTTTACACCGAAGTGTTGTTAAATTCGACCCTTCATTCAATAAGACTTTCACACGTTTTTTTGAATTAAATTTAGAGCGTCATTTTATCAGTTACATAAAAACTGCAAAACATCGTAAACATTTACGCGTGGTACATTACGGAGAGATTAAAGAAAATGTTCACCGTGTTCGAGAAAACTCAGTCTATTATTATGCGCACCTTGAAGAATTGAAAAAAACTTTGACAGAACTTGAATATCGTGTTTATATATTAAGAGAAGTTCGAAACTGTTCAGTCTCACTGATTGCAGAAATAATTGATGTTAAGACAAAAACGGTGTATAATTCATTGCATCGAGCGAAAGACAAAATAAAGACCTATTTTGAGGAGTAAACCTTGACAAATAGGTTACTTTTTGATAGATTATATATTTGCAAGGTTGTGATAGTATGAGAAAGAAAGTAATTATGATTTGCGAAGTGTGTTTGTCAAGAAACTACACAGCTTTGAAACATAAAGAATCAAAAGAACGTCTTGTTATGAAAAAATACTGTAAACGATGTGGGAAACATACCACCCACAAAGAGAGTAAATAGGAGAGATCATTATGGCTAAACAAGAAAAACCTGAAAAAAAAGTTAGTAAGGTAATGGAAATTTTACGCACGGAATACCCATTTGAAGGTATTTTATTGGGTGTTTTGGGACTGTTAGTTCTATTGTTAGGTGTTTACATCTACGAAGCACGTGTGCTTGAAATTACCATGACTGATTGGTGGATTTTTAACACCGAAGCTAAAATTGTTATGTTTTCAATTATTATTATGTTAATCGGACTTGGTGCTTTAGTGTATGCTTTTGGTCCTTTTGTTGTTCCAGGATTTAAAGAGATGAATCGTGTTTCATGGCCAACACGTAATACCATGGTTAACCATTCAAGTCGTGTACTTGGATTTATTGCTTTCCTTGGTTTTATGTTTATTATTTATGATCTTATCTTTGTACGTCTTTTCGGTTGGATTTTAGGAACCTAATCATGGCTGAAAAGCAGTTACCAGATAAAAGATGGTATGTCGTTCAAACGTATTCTGGATTAGAAAACTCTGTTAAAATGAATCTTGAGCGTCGCATTGAATCGATGCAGATGGAAGATTTGATTTTCCAGGTCGTTATTCCTGAAGAATTACGTCTTGAGAAAAAAGTAGATGGAACTACAAAAGAAAAACTTGTTAAACTGTATCCAGGTTATGTTTTTATCGAACTCATTGTTACCGATGATTCATGGTTTGTGGTTCGTAATACACCCGGTGTTACGGGATTCTTAGGAAGTAGTGGTGGCGGTACCAAACCAATTCCACTCCCACCAGATGAAATCAACCCGATTTTGAAAAAAGCTGGCTTAATGCAAGCACCAAAAATCAAAGTTAAAGTTGGCGAAAAAGTTCGTGTAACGGTTGGGCCGTTTGCGAATCAAGTGGGTATTGTTGATTCAATTGATGAAGAAAAAGCAGAAGTTACAGTACTCGTTGAGATGTTTGGTAGACAAACACCAGCGGAACTAGCTTTTGATGAAATTGAAACCTTTTAATAATTAGGAATGTCCACGGACATTCCTTTGTTTTATTTCCGGACTTTTCCTTGACACACTATACACAATCGTTTATAATATCATGGCGTGCAATATACATGCGATTTTTTAGAGTGGGAGGACTTAAGAAGTCTGTTAACCACATCACGAATATCAAGGAGGTGTCTATCGTGGCTAAAGATATCAAGACTGTTGTTAAATTACAAATTCCTGCGGGAAGAGCAAATCCAGCTCCACCAGTTGGTCCAGCACTCGGACAAGCGGGCGTGAACATTCAAGAATTTTGTACAAAATTCAACGATCAAACGAAAGATAAGATGGGATCAGTTATTCCAGTTGTTATCACCGTTTATTCGGACCGTTCATTTACATTTGTAACCAAAACACCGCCGGCAGCGGATTTATTACTTAAAGCAGCTGGCATCAAAAAGGGTGCAGGAAACCCTTTGAAAGAAAAAGTTGGATCAGTAACGCGAGATCAATTACGTGAAATTGCTGAAACAAAAATGCCTGACCTCAACGCAAATGACGTTGATGCGGCAATGAACATTATTGCAGGATCTGCAAGAAACATGGGAATCGTCATCAAAGACTAATCTACAAGCAATTAGTTGTGAAGATACAACTATTTGTGGGAGGAGATTCCGTTAGACCACATTTAGGAGGTAAAATAAAATGGCTAAAGGTAAGAATTTTAAAGCTGCATTAGAACAAGTTGATAAAACAAAACGCTACGCAGCTGTCGAAGCAATCGAACTAGTAAAGAAAATTTCTTTTGAAAAGTTTGACGCTTCAGTTGAATGCGCAATTCGCCTTAATGTTGATCCACGTAAAGCGGACCAAAATTTACGCGGAGCAATCGTATTGCCACATGGAACCGGAAAAACAAAACGCGTTCTTGTGTTTGCAAAAGGTGATAAAGCAAAAGAAGCTGAAGAAGCTGGTGCAGATTATGTCGGAGAAGAAGACATGGTCGAGAAAGTACTTAAAGGTTGGACAGATTTTGACACAGTTGTTGCAACACCAGATATGATGGCTCAAGTTGGAAAACTTGGTCGTACACTCGGACCGAAAGGGCTTATGCCTAACCCGAAAACTGGAACCGTAACAATGGATGTTAAAAAAGCTGTTGAAGAAATCAAAGCAGGGAAAGTTGAATACCGTGTTGATAAAGTGGGGAACATCCACGTAACACTCGGAAAAGTATCATTCGATGCTCAACATCTCCTTGAAAACTTACGTTTCTTCTATGACACGATGGTTAAACTAAGACCAGCTACCGCAAAAGGTATATACGTTCAAAACATTTCACTTGCAACAACCATGGGACCAGGCGTTAAGCTAAGCCCAGACGCAATTTTAAAATAAGCAATACAACCATAAAACTGTCTAAGACATCAGGTGCTTTACGCTTAATTTCCTGACGAGACAAAAGACCTATGATCTAAACCATAGACCTCTTTTGTTTATCGGACAGAAGAGGTTTTTATTGTACACTGTAGGAGGTGGAACACGTGTCACAAAAAGCGATTGAAAAGAAACAATTACTCGTAGAAGAACTTACAGAAAAATTCACATCGTCAAACTCTATCGTTATCGTCGATTATCTTGGACTAACTGTTGAAGAAGTGACGGACCTACGTGTCAAACTGCTTGAAAGTGGATGCGAAATGAAAGTTATCAAAAATAACATCATTCGTCGTGCTGCTCAAGCTGCTGGATACGAAGGAATTGTAGAACATTTGACCGGACCGAATGCTGTCGCATTCTCTAATGAAGACAGTGTATCAGCGGCTAAAGTCGTTTATGATTTCGCAAAAGACCACAAAAAACTTGAACTTAAAGTTGGTGTTGTGGATGGAGAATTCATGGATAACACAGCGATTCAAACCATTGCGACATTACCAAATAGAGAAACATTACTTACGATGTTCGCAGGTGGGTTATTGCAACCAATTAAAGAAGTTGCAATTGCATTAAGTTTACATGTCGAAAATTTAGAAAATAACGCGTAGAATACGTAAATAATAGGAGGAAATATCATGGCACTTAAAAACTCAGAAATTATTGAAGCTTTAAAAGACAAAACATTATTAGAACTTAAAGACTTAGTTGACCTTATGAAAGAGGAGTTCGGTGTGGATCCAAGTGCTGTTGCTGTAGCAGGACCTGCAGCTGCAGAAGCAGAAGAACAAACTGAATTCGACGTAATCCTTACAGATTTCGGAGCGAAAAAAATTGGGGTTATCAAAATTGTACGTGAATTAACAGGTCTTGGGCTTAAAGAAGCTAAAGAACTCGTTGACAACGTACCTGGTACCGTCAAAGAACAAGTCAGCAAAGAAGACGCTGATGAAGTTAAAGCTAAATTAGAAGAAGCTGGCGCAACTGTTGAGCTTAAATAACAAAAGCCGTAATAAATAAACCTGAGTGTAAACTCAGGTTTTTGGCTTTTGTGCAAATGGGAAGGTGAATGTATGACCCATTACTTTTCAAACAACCAGGATACCAAAAGCAATCCCAAAACCATTAACTATATATTTCACAAGCATCATTTTGTTTTTAAGACCGATCATGGTGTTTTCTCAAAAGACCATGTCGATACCGCAACCGATCTTTTACTCAACACGGTTGAGATTAAACCTAAAGAACATGTCCTTGATTTAGGATGTGGCTATGGTGTGATTGGGACGGTCCTCGGTGTATCGAAAAAAGCAACCGTAACGATGGTTGATGTTAATGAGAGAGCTTTAGCACTGGCGAAAGAAAACGCCGACCAACACAAACTCAACGCAACAATTCGACTGAGTCAGGGATTTGACGCACTTGATACAATGTATGATCACATTGTGTCCAATCCACCGATTCGAATCGGAAAACAGAATCTTTATGCAATGTTTGAAACCGCAAAGGCGCATTTGAATTCTCAAGGATCCTTATGGCTTGTCATGCACAAAAAGCATGGGGCCAAATCTGCAATCGTGTTTTTAGAAACCATATATGATGTTAGCGTTGCTCGAAAACAAAAAGGCTTTCACGTGATAAGGTGTAAAACACGTTGACTATTTGACAGGATTGTGGTAAAATATCAAAATGCGATACAATGCGCTTTTTTGCGTTGTAATCACTTTTTAAACAAAAAACGGGGTGAATATTAGTGAATTACAAAATCGTTAAATATGGCAAGAAACGCGAAAGAAGAAACTACTCACGCGTCAAGTCCAACATTGAATTACCAAACCTCATCCAAGTCCAAACCAATTCATTTGAATGGTTTGTAAAACATGGACTTAATGAGTTATTCAAGGACATTTCACCTATTGAAAACTTTACACAAGATTTGGAACTGTACTTTGAAAACTTCGAATTTGGTGAACCTAAGTATAGTTTAAGTGAAGCCAAAGACAAAGACTTGACATACGCAAAACCACTACGAGTTAGTGTTAAACTTGTCAACAAAACAACTGGAGAAATTAAAGAACAAAAAATCTTTATGGGTGACTTCCCATTCATGTCAGAAACTGGGTCATTTGTGATTAACGGGTCAGAACGTGTTATTGTTTCACAAATTGTTCGTAGTGCTGGTGTGTTTTTCTCAGAAGAAATTGATAAAAAAACACTAAAAAGAAAATATCTTGGTCAAGTTATTCCAAACCGCGGAGCGTGGTTGGAATATGAAACAGGTGCAAAAGACACATTATTTGTTAAACTTGATCGCTCGAAAAAAATACCACTCACGACTTTGTTGAGTGCTCTTGGTCTTTCTGATAAAGATCAAATGAAAGCTTTATATAAAGATCATCCGCTATTTGATAGCACTTTAGAAAAAGATTTAACGGATTCATCTGAAGATGCAATTCTTGAAGTGTATTCAAAGCTTCGCCAAGGCGAAACAGCAACCATTGAAGGTGCGATGAGCTTTTTTACTAGCCGACTATTTGATTCAAAGCGCTATGAACTAGCGGAAGTTGGACGTTATAAAGTCAATAAGAAATTAAATATTACAAATCATTTGCGTGGGAAAGCTTTAGCGAATGACCTTGTAAATCCTGAAACTGGGGAAGTTCTTATTGAAAAAGGCGTTACGTTAACGCGAAAACACATTGAAATCATCAACGCAAACCGTCACCTGATTTCTAAGACAATCTCAGGGGTCGTCTCAGATGGTCTTGAATATTACTTTACCACGCAAAAAGATATCCTTGATGCCAATGAGTTTTTAACGTATCTTACCGATGAGGATAAGATGGCGCAAATTAAAACTCAACAATACTGGACGAAAAAAGAGTACGTTAAAGGATACCTTAAATCACGTGGGTTCACAAAAAAACAATTTGTTGAACAAGAAGGTAATGCAGCCTATGAAGCGATGGAACAAGCGATTCAAGATACCTTCGCTAAAGATGAATTGTATTTTGATTTAACCAAAGTTGAAATGCTAGACATTATTCACCGTAACCGTGAAGATGAAGAAAAAGTTGTGCGCATTATTGGAAATGACTCAACCGAAACACGTGAACATATTGTTGCTTCAGATATATTTGCTAGTATAAGTTACTACCTCAATTTAATGGAAGGGTATGGGCGCTTAGATGACATTGACCATTTAGGGAACCGTCGTCTACGTTTAATTGGCGAACTGCTCAAAAACCAATTCCGTATTGGTCTTTCAAAACTTGAGAAAAACGTAAAAGACCGTATGAGTACACAAGGTGCAAGCGACATCACACCACAAAACTTAATTAATATCCGACCACTGACTTCATCACTCAAAGAATTTTTTGGTTCAAGTCAGTTATCCCAATTCATGTCACAAACAAACCCGCTCGATGAATTAACACACAAACGCAGTATCTCGGCACTTGGACCTGGTGGTCTTACCCGTGATCGTGCAGGCTTTGAAGTGCGTGATGTTCACTACTCACACTATGGACGCATCTGTCCAATCGAAACACCTGAGGGACAAAACATCGGACTAATTAACCGTTTAGCTTCCTATGTTCGTGTCAATAAATATGGCTTTATGGAAACACCGTACGTCAAAGTAGATACCGTGGAGAAAGACAATGGTGACATTGAAAAATACGTAACAGATGACATCGTGTATCTAACAGCGGACGAAGAGGAAAACTATACCATCGGACAAGCAAATATTGAACTTGCCGAGGACAAACGGATCGTCAAAGAAAACGTTGTTGCACGTTACTTTGGAGAAACTAAAATGTATGCACGTGAAACCATTGAACTTATTGATGTTTCACCAAAACAGATTGTCTCAATCTCAACAGCATGCATTCCATTTCTTGAGCACGATGATGCAAACCGTGCCCTAATGGGGGCAAACATGCAACGTCAGGCGATTCCACTACTTCGACCAGAGGCGCCATTTGTTGGAACGGGAATCGAATACAAAGCCGCTCAAGATTCAGGATCATGTCTTGTTGCTTACGAAGATGGTGAAGTGACCTATGTTGATGCAAATACCATCGTCATTCGCAAAGCAGACGGAAAATCGGATACGTATCATTTACGTAAGTTCCAACGTACGAACCAAGGAACTTTAATGAATGAGCGACCAATTGTTGAACTTGGCGAAAAAGTAACAAAAGGTGATATTATCACCGATGGTCCATCAATGGATGAGGGTGAACTTGCGCTTGGGCGTAATGTTACTGTCGCCTTCATGACATGGAACGGATACAACTATGAGGATGCTGTTATTCTTAGTGAACGCTTAGTTAAAGAAGATGTATACACATCCATTCATATTGAAAAATACGAAGCAGAAGCACGTGAGACAAAACTTGGGAAAGAAGAAATCACACGTGAAATTCCAAATGTTGGAGAAGAAGGCCGACGATTCTTAGACGATCGTGGAATTATTATTCCAGGAGCCGAAGTTGCAGAAGGCGATATCCTTGTTGGTAAAATCACACCAAAAGGACACACCGACCCAACACCAGAAGATAAACTCTTACTCGCTATCTTCGGTGAGAAATCACGCGAAGTACGCGATACATCACTCCGTGTACCCCACGGTGGGGGCGGCATTGTTCAAAGTGTTAAATACTTCTCACGCGACAATGATGACGAACTCCGACCAGGTGCACGCGAAGTCGTTCAAGTCTTTATCGTTCAGAAACGTAAAATATCTGAAGGCGATAAAATGGCTGGGCGTCATGGGAACAAAGGGGTTATCTCCAAAATTTTACCTGAAGAAGATATGCCATACTTACCAGATGGAACACCGGTTGATATCATGTTGAACCCTCTTGGGGTACCATCACGAATGAACATCGGGCAGGTACTTGAAATTCATCTTGGTATGGCTGCAAAAAGACTTGGTCTTCATATTGCAACACCAGTATTTGACGGTGTTGAAAATGAGGATCTCGTTGAAATAATGAAAGAATCCGGCATGCAGATGGATGGGAAAACCCCACTTTATTCTGGACGTACGGGTGATAAATACGACAACGACGTGTCAGTCGGTGTTATGCATATGATTAAACTTGACCACATGGTCGATGACAAACTGCATGCACGAAGTGTTGGACCATACACGCTTGTTACCCAACAACCAATGGGTGGGAAAGCACAAAATGGAGGACAACGCTTTGGTGAGATGGAAGTATGGGCACTTGAGGCTTATGGTGCAGCGTACTGTCTCCAAGAAATGTTAACCGTTAAGAGCGATGACATCATCGGTCGTAACAAAGTCTTTAGAGCAATTGTTGATGGTAAGAGTATTCCAGGACCAAGTCTACCTGAATCGTTCCGTGTCCTTACACGTGAGCTTCAATCACTCGGTATCTACGTTGAGTTGATTAATCGTGAAACGAAACAAAATGAAGCAAACAAGAGTCTTGTAGAAGATTCTGATGTTGAGGACTATATCGATAAATTTGGCTTTAATTCCTAGAAGGTAAGGTGATATTATGAGTAAAAAATTTTCACATTATAAAATCCGTTTAGCCTCACCTGAAGAGATCTTATCATGGTCATACGGCGAAGTCGAAAAACATGAGACCATCAACTACCGAACCCTAAAACCAGAACGCAAAGGGCTCTTCTGTGAAGAAATCTTTGGACCAACCAAAGATTTTCAATGTGCATGTAACAATAAATCGAAACGCTCATCACAAAGCGGGAAAAAATGTCCTGTATGTGGTGTTGAAATAACGGAAAGCAAAGTACGTCGTGAACGTATGGGGCATATCCGATTAGCTGCACCAGTCGTGCATACATGGTACTTGCGTAATACCCCATCACGAATCGCAACATTGCTAGATATTAAACCAAAAGATTTAGAAGAAGTTGTGTACTTAGCATCATACATTGTCATCGACAAAGGCGATACTGATCTTCAGTACAAACAAATTCTTTCTGAAGCAAAATACACCGAAAAATACATGGAGTATGGATCACGTTTCCGCGCACTAACAGGTGCAGAAGCTGTGAAAGAACTGCTTAAACAAATTGATTTAGGCGAAGCCATTTATAAACTGCGTAAAGAGTTGCCAACTGCTTCAAAACAAAAACGTGAGAAAATCATCAAGCGTTTAGAAGTGCTTGAAGCCTTTAAAAACTCAGATAACAAGCCTGAATGGATGGTGCTTGATGTTTTGCCAGTCATTCCACCAGAACTTCGTCCAATGGTGCAACTCGATGGAGGTCGCTTCGCGACAACGGACTTAAACGACCTATACCGTCGTATCTTAAACCGTAACAATCGCTTAAAACGCCAAATCGAACAAAAAGCACCACACTTAATCACAAAAAATGAACGTCGTATGCTTCAAGAAGCTGTGGATGCACTTATTGACAACTCGAAGCGTGGACGCAAAATGGTTGTTGAGAAGAACCGTCCTTTAAAATCACTTTCAGATATGCTCCGCGGGAAACAAGGACGCTTCCGTCAAAATTTACTTGGTAAACGTGTAGACTATTCTGGTCGTAGCGTTATCGTGGTTGGTCCAGACCTTGAAATGTATCAATGTGGACTGCCAAAAGAAATGGCAATTTCACTCTTTAAACCATTTGTTATTCGCGAACTTATTGAACGCGATATTACTTCAAATATTAAAAGCGCTAAAGGCATGATTGAACGTTTAGACGACAAAATATGGACTGTACTCGAAGATGTTATTCGTGAACATCCAGTGCTTTTAAACCGTGCACCGACCCTTCATAGACTAGGTATTCAAGCCTTTGAACCAGTCCTTGTTGAAGGAAAAGCCATCCGTCTTCACCCACTTGTAACGACAGCGTTTAACGCCGACTTTGATGGAGACCAAATGGCTGTCCATGTACCATTATCTGAAGAAGCACAAGCTGAAGCACGTGTGTTAATGCTTGCTTCAAACAATATTCTTAACCCAAAAGATGGGTTACCAGTTGTAACCCCTTCACAAGATATGGTTCTCGGAAACTACTACCTTACCTTAGAACGCGCAGGCGAAAAAGGTGAAGGACATGTATTTGGTGATGTCAGTGAAGCTATGCTTGCTTATGAAAATAAAGTTATCACATTACATACACGCATAGCGCTTCGAGGGGATGCCCTAGGAAACGCACCACTTACAAAAGAACAAAAAGAGGGGTATCTCGTTACAACGTATGGAAAACTTATCTTCAACTCTATTCTTCCAAAAAGTTTCCCGTACCTAAATGAACCAACTAAAGAAAACTTAGAAGAAAACACACCAAGCCAATACTTCATTAAACGTGGCGAAAACATCAAAGAAGCCATTCAAAAAATGCCAATCGTAGATCCGTTTAAAAAGCGTTTCTTATCCTTAATCATTTCCCGTGTATTTGTTGATTTCAAAATCAACGAAACCAGTAAAATGCTTGATAAGATGAAAAACCTTGGATTCCGTTACTCTACGTATGCAGGTATTACAGTTAGTGCCTTTGACGTTACCCCTTACAGCAAGAAAGCCGAAGAACTTATAAAAGGTGACGAACAAGTAGAACAGATTCAAGATTTGTTTGAAGAAGGGCTTCTAACCGAAAATGAACGTTATGAACACGTTCTTAAAGTCTGGAAAAACATAAAAAGTATCATTGAAAAAGGCTTACTAACCGAGCTACCTAAAGACAACCACATCTACATGATGAGTGATTCAGGTGCACGTGGAAACGCCTCAAACTTTACCCAGCTTGCTGGTATGCGCGGTCTGATGAGTAACCCATCTGGGAAAATCATCGAATTACCGATTAAAGCAGCATTCCGCGAAGGATTAACCATGTCTGAGTTCTTTATCTCAACACATGGTGCGCGTAAAGGATCAACCGATACAGCCCTTAAAACAGCTGACTCAGGGTACTTGACCCGTCGTCTTGTAGATGTCAGTCAAGATCTTGTCATCACCGAAGAAGACTGTGAGACAGACCGTGGAACAACGGTTCGTGCTGTACAAGATGGCGATTCTAAAATTATTGAACCACTAGATGAACGTCTCAGAGGACGTTATACACAACAAACTGTTACCCATCCTGAAACGGGTGAAATCATTATACATAAAGACACTTATGTCACAGACCAACTTGCAAATGAAATTATCGATGCAGGGATTAACGCAGTTAAAATTCGCTCAGTCTTAACATGTGACTCTAAAAAAGGTCTCTGTAAAAAATGTTATGGACAAAACCTTGCAACAGGTGAACAAGTTGAAGTTGGGGAAAGTGTTGGTATTATTGCCGCTCAATCCATCGGTGAACCCGGAACACAGTTAACCATGCGTACGTTCCATACCGGAGGGGTCGCAGGAGCCGATATTACTCAAGGACTTCCGCGTATTCAAGAGCTTTTCGAAGCACGTCAACCAAAAGGGAAAGCGATTATCAGTGAAATTGACGGCGAGATTGATGACATTGAACAAATTCAAGAACGCTATAAAATTACCGTTGTTGGGAACGATAAACATACATACGAAACCAACAGTGGCGTGAGTCTCTTAGTGTCAGAGGGCGACTATGTCAAAGCGGGTCAGCAATTAACTGAAGGGTCAATCGATCCAAAACAATTGCTAAAAGCAACAGACGCTGAAACGGTTCAGCAATACATTCTAAAAGAAGTACAAAAAGTATACCGTGCCCAAGGGGTAGACATCTCAGATAAGCATATTGAAATCATCGTTCACCAAATGATGCGTAAAATCAACATCATCATCGAAGGGGACACGGACCTTTTACCTGGTGCACAAATATCCATCCGTGAATTTAAAGAAGCCAATAAAAAAGCCATTGAGAACCGTCAACGTCCAGCTGTTGGACGCCCAGTCTTACTCGGAATTACGCGCGCTTCACTTCGAAGTGAATCATTCCTAAGTGCAGCAAGTTTCCAAGAAACAACTCGCGTATTGACCGATGCGGCAATTCGTGGCAAAACAGATGACCTTGTCGGTCTTAAAGAAAATGTTATTATTGGTGGTCTGATTCCAGCAGGAACAGGTATTTTAAAACACAAATCATTTGAGTATGAAAAACCTGATCTTGAAGAAGCAGACGATCAAACGGATGTTGACTTTACTGAAGACTCAGAGACAACGTTTAAAGAAGAGGAAACACATGAATTTGAAGACTTCATCGAAGACATCGATGAAGACGAAAATTTCTTCGAATAAAAAGATAAGAAGGGTGTAGCAATACACCCTTCGTTATGCTTTTAAAAAGAATAGCGAGAAATAGTTGACACACCTGGTACGGTGTTGTATAATTACTAATGCGAAAACGAAAAAACATGAGGGTTTTTACTAGATAGCCCCTGTTTTTATGAAGAAACCGGCACACTTGGATAAGTTGTGTAACAATCAAGAGAGGAGGAACCATTATGCCAACCATTAACCAATTAGTACGCAAAGGACGTCACTCAAAAGTTAAAAAAACAAAATCACCACATCTTGGTATTGGATTCAACACACTCAAAAAAGAATATACTGACACACCAAGCCCCCAAAAACGTGGTGTTTGTACGCGTGTTGCAACGATGACACCGAAAAAACCGAACTCAGCATTACGTAAATATGCTCGTGTTCGCTTAACGAACAACATCGAAGTAACCGCATATATTCCTGGGATTGGACATAAACTTCAAGAGCACAGTGTTGTGCTTATTCGTGGAGGACGTGTCAAAGATTTACCGGGAGTACGTTACCATGTCGTACGTGGAACAAGAGATACATCCGGTGTTGAAGGTCGTAAACAAGGACGTTCAAAATACGGTGCAAAAAGAGAACAGTAATTAACTAGATCATAAACGGCAACCTATTTGAAAGGAGGAGTCCATTATGCCTCGTAAAGGACATATTGCAAAAAGAGATGTTTTACCAGATCCGCTCTATAACTCAAAACTGGTAACTAAATTAATTAACAACATCATGAATGACGGGAGAAAAGGTACGGCTCAACGTATTTTATACAATGCCTTTAACCGTGTTGAACAAGTAACGAACAAACCACCACTTGAAGTATTCGAAGAAGCATTAAACAACATTATGCCAACATTCGAAGTACGCGCAAGACGTATTGGTGGACAAAACTATCAAGTACCGGTGGAAGTACGTGATGAGCGTCGTTTCACATTAGGACTTAGATGGTTAGTGCTTTACTCAAGATTAAGAAACGAAAAAACGATGGAAGAGCGCTTAGCAAAAGAAATCGTTGATGCAGCAAATGGAATTGGAAATTCAGTCAAAAAACGTGAAGAAATGCATAGAATGGCAGACGCAAACAAAGCATTCGCGCATTATCGCTGGTAGAAAGGAGCCCACATTATGGCTAGAAAATTTACATTAGACAAAACACGTAATATTGGGATTATGGCCCATATTGACGCGGGTAAAACCACGACAACAGAACGTGTTTTATTCCATACCGGCAAGATTCATAAAATCGGTGAGACACATGATGGTGCTTCACAAATGGACTGGATGGAACAAGAACAAGAACGTGGAATTACAATTACATCAGCAGCAACGACAGCTCGTTGGAAAAATCATAGATTAAACATCATCGATACACCAGGTCACGTAGACTTCACAGTTGAAGTTTCAAGATCGCTTCGT
>SLQR01000038.1 GCA_007131405.1 Candidatus Izemoplasma sp. | reverse complement strand
GATTCGTGGATTTTTACGTTTTTCATAAATTGATTTCTATTTCATTCTGTATCGTTTAGGCATGTTGCGCATGCTGTCGTTTAGAGGCGTTTAGAACATCCCTAAACGATACTAAACGCCAAAGGCACGCAGTGCCCCTAAACAACACTAAACGATAATCCGCCACCTGGCGGATCCAAACGAAACTAAACGGCATTCAACTTTTTAATACTCGGATGCACTAACCCATTCGGTTTCTCGGTCAGGTTCATTGTTCTCAACTTATGCACCAGCTCGATCGACGGCCGGGTATCATCAATTCCAAACCCGTTTCCTTTCAGTGTTTCTTCGTACACCCGTGTATGCAGATCAGTGAAGCCGCCGCTGAACTCTATATCTTCTCCATCCACACTTATATTTCTGAACGTTCTCTGATCTTCCGTTACATCAAAAGGCAGATCTTCAGGTTCAAGTGAGAGATACCATTCCACATCCGCATCCGGCAGCTCGAGGAAACCACCCATCCTGTTTTTTTCACGCACATAAAGTTCTGTAGTCTGAGCCGGGCCAAAAATCCACATCAAAAGATCAAAAAAGTGAACTCCGATATTAGTCCCGATACCACCTGATTTTTCTTCGTCTCCTTTCCAGGAATAATGATACCACAGTCCGCGGGATGTAATATAGGTGAGCCGAATTTTATGCCGTTTCCCATTATCGGCACTATCTATCTTCTTTTTCAGCGCAATCAATGTAGGGTGAACCCGAAGCTGAAGAATTGTCCAAACCCTTTGGCCATACTCTTTTTCAAGATCCTGAAGGATATCCAGGTTCCACGGGTTTAAGACCAAAGGTTTTTCACAAATGGCATCTGCATCTACGCGCATAGCCAGGCGAATATGTGCATCGTGAAGGTGATTAGGTGAGCAGATGGATAGATAATCAATCGCCTCCCCTTTTTTCTCTCTTCTGATCTTTTCAAGGTGGCGGTCAAAACGCTCTACTTCCGTGAAAAAACTGGCTTTTGGGAAAAAACTGTCTATAATACCTACGGAATCATGAGGGTCTACAGCGGCAACCAATCGATTTCCGGTGTCTTTAATTGCTTTTAAATGGCGGGGAGTAATGTATCCGGCCAAGCCGGTCAAACCAAAATTTTTCATTTCTCTTCTTAATGTTATAATATTCGATTACATTTTTTATGTAAAAATCTGTTTCTCTTCCAGGGATTTCCAAAATTTTATTCCAAAAATGAGGCCTACTCCCAGTAGACCGCCAATCATGGTATAGATGATTAAAATCATTCCTCGGCGCGGTTCACTTCTTTGGTCAGGCACAGCCGCGGGATCCATAATATTTAATACCGGGGTCTCTTCCTGGAGCTTTATTCGTGTCTCTTCCAGCCGCTCGGCCATTCCGTTATACAAATTAAACGTCAGGTTATAACGGCTCTGCAGAAGCTGTTCCTGAGTTCGGGCCATGGCAGTCAGCTGCCCCCTGTTTTCATCATTAAAACGCGCCAGTTCCTGTTGTGCCTCTTCAAAACGTGCCTCTGCTTCTTCATATCGTTCTTCAATAAACCTGAGGTCCCGCTGCGTTTTTTCCGTCCGGTAATCGGTAATATACTGCCTGAGCATCTGTACCACATGATCTGCAACCTCAGCTGCAATCACGGGATCGGGCATTTTTGCAGTTATGGTCACCGCGCTGTTATCCTGGCTAAATTGAGCATCTATGCGCCCCCGGAGTAATCGAACCATCTGCCATTCATCTGAACTCATTCTTACAATTCGTTCTGTCTGAGAATCATCCGCAAGCTGACGGTCCATAACCGTCATGGCCTGTTCATCATCACTTCTGAATAGTGATCTGACACCCCGTAACACGGTAAAAGGAAGATAAATAGTGTATCGCTGCAGATAGCTTAGAAAAGGAGGTGAATAATGTTCGCGAAAATAGGTTTCCACTGTTACTGTTTCCCCCGGATGACCGGGAAGATCTACTTCTTGGTTCAGCAGCTCCCTCATAAAAACTATACTCTGGGTCACATCCGGATACATCCGCGGCGGGATTGCATCATATGTCTGAGAAGAACCTCCTGATACACCAAACTGACGGGCAAGGCCGCCCAGGCCTCCACTTAATCTCATCTGATCCTGCGCAAGATACTCCGGCATGACACGAACCTGTGAGCTGTATTCTTCAGCGCTGCCAAATGCGACAACGAGTCCCAGCACAATAAATACCGCAACAGTTTTTACGATGAGCATCCGCCCGCCCCAGACAGTTTTTATCAGTTCAAACAGATCAATTTCATCCTCATCATCATGCATGTTCGGCATCATGTCTATGGGGACGTAACGAATTTCCGGTTTATTTTCTTCGTGTTTTGACATTCGTTAATTAAGTAACAGGGTTCAGTCCAACTACGTTAAATTTTCCCACTTCGCTATTGCTTTGAGGGACAGGCGTTGGATAAAATTACGTGTTTTGGGATTCCAGATTGCAAATCGTATGTGTGTGTCTATCCCTGAACTGGAGTGACCGTTATTATTGGTTTTTGTTAAGGTTAAATGGACAATATGGATATTGACACGAAGTGTCAATGAACTACCCCGCTGCAAGCGAACAGGGAATCTATTTTCGTTTTTTTTAATTTCTTTTTTCGCCACAATTGGCGGGGAATTAAACCCAAAGAGATTAAAATCCTCACTACTCACTATTCACTACTCAATACTATTTTTATCTCGAAAGCCTGTCAATGGCAATAAGCAACGAGGTACTCATTCCGACGATTGCACTTGAAATAGAAATAATTTCACCCGTACTCAAACGCTCGCGCTCCGGTTTTGCAGGAACAATGATCTGCGCTCCAGGTTCAATATCGGGCGAACTTCTTATCAGCCCAAACACATAACGTTTTCTCCGGTC
>SLQR01000092.1 GCA_007131405.1 Candidatus Izemoplasma sp. | reverse complement strand
TAAAAGAAAGTTGTTATCCTACTGTGTTTACATCTTCTGATAAATTTTCACTTTTAATAAGCAAACCACTAGGGTTTTTGAATTTATGGATTATACGTCTGGACGCGGATAAATTTGGTGGAGTTGAGGGGATTTGAACCCCTGTCCAAAGTAGGCGAAACTTAACTTTCTACATGCTTAGTTCGCTGATTAGTTTAATCAGCACCCCGACAACGAACTCCCTAGGCACTGACGAGATCTATTGGGTTCGTGAGGTCCGCTAGATCTGCGCGAACACCATATAGTCTACTGAGTTGTCTATACCAAGGAGCCGTAGACTGCTCAATGATATAGTCGGGCTTATTTCTTAAGCCGCGTAAGCGTAATTTTCGTTTCCGGTTATATTTAACCTTCGTGTTTTTACTTGCACGACCAAGGCATGCTTATCAAGCTCTAACTACCCTGTCGAATCCAATAACAACCCCATCTATATATATTATACCATAGGTACGTTATTTAGAAAAGATTAAAGACTGTGTTAATGCCCATAAAGAGCAGCAATATAGAGACGAATTTTTGAAAGATACGTTCATTGATGTGGTGTTGAAACCGCATGCCCACTAACCCACCCACAATAACAACAGGGATGTAGATAAATACACTGTATAAGGTACTGACCGGATAGGCTTGATTCATCACAAACGATAAAATACTCCCTACATTGAGCATAAAGAAAAACAATAGAATTGAAAGACGGAAATCGTCTTTTTTGATGGCCGTATTCGATAAGAAGATTAAAACAGGGATCCCACCTGCTCCAATAAGTGTGTTTAGCAAACCACCCATTATTCCCATGGGAATAAAAAAGCGTTTAGGGTTCGTAATAATCAAATTAAAGTTAAAGAGTTTATTAACGGCGGTAAAGATTAAAAGCAAACCAAGGATAATGTTAAAGGTATGCATGTTCATGGTTGGTAACAAGAATCCACCGAGTAAGGCCGCAAGAAAACCGCTTATAATTAAAGCTTTAAGCGGCAACATATGAGTTAACGTTAATTTTCTCTCTTTTAGCAAGATAAAGACATTCAGCATGAGGTTGATGGTGACAATTAGTGGTCGCGCTTCTTCTGGGGTTAAAAAGAAGGCGGTTAAAAGCGGCATCGCAAAGAGTGCGGTTCCAAAGCCGGTGATGCCTTTAATGGTAGAAGACATTAAGAGAATCAGTCCGATGTAAAAAATGATGTCTAAAGCCATTAATACTCTCTCCTGTTCAGTTCTTTTTCAACGCGACGTTTCATGTCTTTTTCTTTTAAGCTTTGACGCTTATCATGCAGTTTTTTTCCTTTAGCTAAAGCGACTTCAATTTTACAGAGTCCATCTTTTAAATAGATGCTCGTTGGGACAACGGTAAAGTTGTCTTTTTGTATTTTTCCTCCGAGTTTAACAATCTCACTTTTATGCAGCAAGAGTTTGCGTTCACGCGTTTCGTCGTGGTTAAACTGGTTGCCTTGTTTGAACTTCGATACATGCATGTTAATAAGGTAGGCTTGCCCGTTACGTACGCGCACATGGGCGTCTTGAATGTTTACTTTGCCTGCGCGGATCGATTTAATCTCGGTCCCACGCAAAACAATGCCCGCTTCGAAACGGTCAAAAAGATGGTATAAATAGGATGCTTGTTTGTTTCTGGCTAGGACTTTCATCGCGCGACCCCCTAACGGATTTTAAAATCAATTTCGCCATCGAACACATTGGTATTCATGACTTCAACGGTGACTTCATCACCGATACGGTACATACGTTTCGTGCGCTGTCCAACTAAGAACAGCAAGTCTTCATTAAATTCATAATAATCGTCGTCTAGTTCACTAATATGAACAAGCCCTTCAACGGTATTTGGGAGCCCAACATAGACACCAAAGGCGGTCACCGAACTGATCGTGCCTTTGAATTTTTCACCAATAAACTGGCTCATGTATTCAGCTTTTTTCATATCAAGGACATCGCGTTCTAAGCCAATGGCTTCGCGTTCTTTGGTGCTGGTTTGGTTGGCAATGTCACGCATTATGCTGTCGTAATGTTTAATCGTTTTTTCGGTTTGGTTTTTATTAAAGAAGTATTCACGGAGCAAGCGATGCACAATCAAGTCGGAGTAACGTCGTATCGGCGATGTGAAGTGAGTATAATGATCAAACGCAAGACCGAAGTGACCAAGATTACTCGGTGAATAGATCGCTTTTTGCATCGAGCGTAACATCATTAAATTCATGCCTTTTTCACTGGCAGTATCTTCAACACGCTGCAGGAGTTTTTGCAGTTCTTTGTGGGTGATTTCGCTTTTTGCTTTGACTTTAAACCCAAGCGCTTGTGACATCGTCAATAAGCGTTCGAGTTTTTCTTCTTTTGGGGATTCATGAACCCGGTAAATAAACGGCAACTCTAACCAACTTACATGTTCAGCAATCACTTGGTTCGCAATCAGCATAAACTCTTCAATAATGCGTTCGCTTTCGCCACGTTCACGTAACGAAACGTCGATTGCACGTCCGTCTTTATCAAGTTTTATGTACGGTTCATCGGTTTCAAAGTGAATGCTGCCTTGGCGGGTTCGTTTTTTGCGTAAAATAGCTGCCAAATCCGCCATCTGATGGAACATCTCTGTTTGATGTTCATACTGTTTGGCTAAGGCTTTATCGCCTTCTAAGATAGCATTTACCTTGGTATAGGTCATGCGTGCTTTTGAACGCATAACGCTTGGGAAGATGCGGTGACTTTTGATTTTCCCTTTTGCATCAATCTCCATTTCACAACTAATGACGAAACGGTCAACATTTGGCATTAATGAACATAGGTTGTTCGATAGATTTTCTGGAAGCATCGGGATTACGCGGTCGACAAGATATATACTTGTGCCGCGGCGATAGGCTTCTTTATCGAGTTCGGATTGTTCTTTTACGTAATGCGAAACATCGGCGATGTGTACCGCTAGATAAAAGGTATCTTCATCTTTTTTAATCACTTCAATTGCATCATCAAAATCTTTCGCGGTTTCCCCATCAATGGTCACGATGTTGTGGTCGCGATAATCCTCGCGTCCTTCAAAATCCTTTTTATCAAGGGTTTGGTATTGTTCCGCTTCATCAAGGACTTTTTTCGGGAATGCCGGGTCAACATTATGCTTTAAGATCTTACTTAAAATATCGACGCCTGCTTCATTCATGTGACCAATAATGTGGATGACTTCAACTTCCATCACACCTTTAAAGGCATAACTTGTAATCATCGCTTGAACTTTATCGTGTTCACTCGCGCCATTAAGGCCGTTTTTACGAATGTTAATCTTGTGTTTAATGTTTTTTTCATCACTCACAAGTTCGAAACGCTTTCCACGTTTCATCACAGTCCCAACAATCGTGGTTAAATGGCGCTCTAAGATGCGCTTAACTTCGCCTTCTTTTCTCAGGCCACGACGGCTGGATTCGATGTGAACTAAGACGCGGTCTTTGTGCATCGCGTCTTTCATTTTATGTGCTGGGATGTAAATATCGTCATCATCGGAATCGTCTAACGTCAAAAAGCCAAAGCCTTTGTCTTTTAAATCAAGGATTCCGGTGGCGAAGTTGGTGTGTTCGATGGCAGCGTATTGGTGTCTGTCATTGACAATGACTTCACATGCATCAACAAGTTCATTAAGGGTTTTCATCAACGCCTTAAAGGATGCCGCATCGGTTTGGTTGAGTGCTTGACTGATTTGCTTGGCACTCAGTGGTTTTTTTGGGCTCTTTTTTAAGAGCGCGATAATTGTTTCTTTCATGGTTTATTCCTCCTGTTAAAAAAAGAACACTGCAAGAGTGTTCTTACGTTGCGATTGCGATAATGGCTGTCGTGATGAAGCCGATGGCCGCACCAGCGGTGAGGCGTGTTAAAAAGAGTTCAAATCCACGTTGTTTTTGATTAGCAAACAATTCGGATTTTTCTCCGCTAAAAGCACTTTGTATATCGTCTTTCGAACTTTGAACAACAACTAACGTAATTAGTAAGATGGCAAAAATAATTAAAATAATGTCTTGAGCGCGCATGTTATCAACCTCCTATGCTCAATGCTATGTACACCATATAAGCAAGAATAATTACTAAACTTGGTATTGCGTATACAAATTTATTGCTTTGAGGCTTACGCTTCAAAGCTACCAATATCATTATAGAGTTTATGAGCCCTAAAATCAAGAGCAAAGAAACATTTTTACCAAGTCCTTCATCATCTGCTAACGCAGTAAAGATATGATTGCGGACATTAATAAAATCAACGGTGCTAATAATCATCATATTAAAGATGTTCGACCCTAAAATATTCCCTAGCGCCACATCGTAATTACGGACACGAACCAAGTAAATAACGGCTGTTAATTCCGGTAAACTCGTCGCGACACCTAAAAATATAGCGCCAGAAAACGATGAACTAAGTGACAACTTCACACTTAAGTCGTTGGTAACGATGGTGACAAAATAACTCGCGACAACTACCACGACCGCCCAAGCGAAAAAACTAAGCAAAATACGTTTATAGGTCAACGCGGTTGTTCCCAGCTTTTCTTGGGGCAACTCATTGTTCATGCTTCGTAAGGTTAAAACATAAACACCAATAATAATGAGGGATATAAGACTAAACATGAGCCCAACTCGAATATCAAAGGTATGGTACCCAAGTGTAGATATTTTTGATAAAAAGAGCGGGAGTAAAAAGATGACATACATCATTATGATAAGGCTGTTGGTTTTCACGCCGGTAGAGGTTTTATTAAAAAAGAGATGTTTGATAAAGAGTAAATCAACACTGGCTAAAATGAGCATGTTAAACATATTGGACCCAAAGACATTCCCAAACGCTAAACCTGGCTCATCAAGCACAATCGTTGATGTGATGCTTGTAATAAATTCGGGCAGTGATGTGACCGTTGCGAGCATCACACCCCCTAAAAGGGCCCCACTAATTTTTGTCTTTTTATCGAGTTCATTGACAAAATGCGAAGCTCGGGTCGTAGACAACACCGTGACCACCGCAAGTGCTATATAGAGTAATATTAAAATTGATGTTGACATAGTCTCCCTGCTTTCGCTTTCGTCTTATGGAATTTCTCTTCTATTATATCAAAATTAAGCAAGAATCTCTCAATAAATAATAAATTCGTCACAAATTATTTTTTCTAAAAAAAATGCACCCAGATGAACTGGGTGCTTAGGTTACTTCAAGTTATAAAATGATTTTTTACCAAGGTAGGTTGCGGTTTGGCCAAGTTCATCTTCGATACGAAGTAATTGGTTGTATTTTGCAATACGATCCGTACGTGAAAGTGAACCGGTTTTAATTTGTCCCGCATTCGTCGCAACCGCGATGTCCGCAATCGTTGCGTCTTCGGTTTCTCCACTACGGTGAGAGATAACCGCTGTATAACCAGCACGTTTCGCCATTTCAACAGCTTCAAACGTCTCGGTTAATGTTCCGATTTGGTTTACTTTGATAAGGATACTGTTTCCAATCCCCATGTCAATACCTTTAGCAAGTTTTTCGGTGTTGGTGACAAATAGGTCATCTCCAACAAGTTGCACTTTTTCACCGAGTTTTTCGGTTAAAATGCGCCATCCATCCCAGTCGTTTTCATCAAGACCGTCTTCAATTGAAATGATTGGGTATTTGTCGATGAGTTTTGCGTAAAAGTCCGTTAATTCTTCAGCGGTCATGGTTTTTCCTTCACCCGCTAAATCGTAAGTGTTGTCGGCTTTGTTGTAAAACTCACTTGAGGCAACATCCATGGCAAGTAAAATGTCGTCGCCTGCTTTATAGCCTGCTTTTTTGATTGATTCCATAATAACTTCTAACGCTTCTTCATTGGATTTAAGGTCTGGTGCAAATCCACCTTCATCACCAACTGACGTGCTGTACCCTTTGGCTTTCAACACGGCTTTTAAAGCATGGAAGACTTCTGCTCCCATACGAAGCGCTTCTTTAAATGTATCTGCGCCAACAGGCATAATCATAAACTCTTGGAAGTCAACACTGTTGTCTGCATGTGATCCACCATTAATGATGTTCATCATTGGCGTTGGTAGTTGTTTCGCGTTAAATCCACCTAAGTAGGCATACAGTGGTAATCCCGTAAACTCTGCGGCTGCATGCGCACATGCCATGCTTACACCTAAGATGGCATTCGCACCGAGTTTTCCTTTGTTTTTGGTCCCATCAAGCTCAATCATCAATTGGTCAACTAAAACTTGTTCGGTTACATCATAGCCAATTAATGCTGGGGCAATGATTTCATTGACGTTATTGACTGCCTTTTGAACCCCTTTACCTAAATAGCGCTTTCCACCATCACGGAGTTCAACGGCTTCATGTTCACCGGTTGAGGCTCCACTTGGTACAAGGGCGCGTCCAAAGGCACCTGAATCGGTGTAAACTTCAACTTCAATCGTTGGATTCCCTCTAGAATCCATTACTTCTCTTGCGTAAATATCGCTAATAAATGGCATATATTTCTCTCCTTTAAAACGTTTTTTTATAGTCAAGTTCATTATAAACTGGTTTGATTCATTTGACAATGCAGGGTGTGCTTATTTCTTAACAATCGTTTTGCCGGTCATTTCTTGTGGTTTTTGAACTTCAAGATAATCGAGCATTGTTGGGGCAAGGTCACCTAAGATAGCGTCTTCACGTAACGTGATTTGATCATCCGTTACAATAATTGGCACTAAACTTGTGGTATGGGCGGTATGAATCCCACCTTCTGGGTCAAGCATCTTTTCAGCGTTTCCGTGATCGGCGGTAATTAAAGCAACGCCACCTTTTTCAAGGATTTTATTGACCACTTTGCCAACGCATTCATCGGTGGTTTCGACCGCTTTTACTGCGGCGCTAATCACACCGGTGTGACCAACCATGTCGCAATTGGCAAAATTCAAGATAATGGTGTCATGGATATCTTTATCGAGTTCTTCTAGCACGAGTTCGGTTACTTCATATGCACTCATTTCAGGTTTTAAGTCATAGGTTGCCACTTTTGGTGAGGGCACCATGACGCGCGTGCTGCCTTCAATTTCTTTGTCTTCGCCACCGTCAAAGAAGAACGTGACATGTGCATATTTTTCAGTTTCGGCAACACGGAGTTGTTTAAGGCCTGCTTTCGCAATAACTTCACCATACATATTGTCTAACGTTTGAAGATCAAAAGCAATCGTGCCTTTTACCTCTTCATGGTAATGCATCGTTGAGACAAAATGCAGATCGTTGAAGTGAATCGCGTTGGTGACTTCAGTGGTGTCTGGGTTGGTTAACGCTTTGCTTAACTGAATCGCACGGTCTGGGCGAAAGTTCATAAATATGATGCCGTCGTTGTCCTTGATAACACCGTCGTCATTAACCATAAATGGAATGACAAACTCATCGACAACACCGTCGTTATAACTTGCCTTCACGCCTTGAACGGCTGTATCGGCTTTTTTGCCTTTCGCGCGGGTTAAAATATCGTAAGTAAGTTGAGTACGGCCCCAGTTTTTATCGCGGTCCATGGCGTAATAACGTCCGTGAACGCTGGCAATGATTCCATAGTTTATCGATGCCATGTAGGCTTCAAGTTCTTCAATGTAGGTAATCGCTGATTGCGGTGGTACGTCACGACCATCAAGATAGGCATGAACGAAAAGTTCTTTAACGCCTGCCTTTTTCGCCGCATCAAGCATCGCTTTAAAGTGATCGATATGAGAATGCACCCCACCATCACTTAATAAGCCCATCACATGCAGTTTTGACTGCTTGTTATTTACGTGCTTAAAGGCGTCTAAATACGACTCATTCTCAAAAAATGACCCGTCGTCAATCGCTTTATGAATACGGGTTAACGATTGATAGACAATGCGTCCGCCACCTATATTCATGTGACCAACTTCACTGTTTCCCATTTGCCCTTCGGGTAATCCAACAGACATGCCTGATGCTTTTAATGTCGTGTGTGGGTATGTTTTAACTAAACGGTCATAATTGGGTGTTTTCGCTAAACTTACTGCGTTGCCTTCGCTTGCATCGGCTAAACCCCATCCGTCCATAATAATTAATACTACTGGTTTCTTCATTCTTTTACACCTTCTTTATTGACACTCAACTCATTATACCAAGAATATGGTTAGTTTTACAGTAAAAAGACCCTTTCGTAAGCGTTTACTTCTAAGTTTTTAATTAGTCTTTTATGGTTTTTTCCTGTATAATAAAGACAATTAAAGGAGGCATACTTTATGGCACACAAAAACCTTATGAAACTTCTAGATACATTAAAAAACAATCAACCATCTAAACAATTAAACTATGCGATTCCTGATTTATGGAATCACGTTAATTATCCGAAAGAAAAAACCATACCTTTACAAAATGGTGAAGTGCTTGTGGACCCCTATGCGTTTCATATTCACGTCATTGAACACTTGATTTTAAAGAAAAAACGCACCGCTTTTGACGCCTCAAAATCCCTTGATCAAAACCAACAACGTTCATCGAAAGGCAATTGGGTCAAACAGGCTGTCATGTATTCAAGTTTAATCCGCACATCAAGTGCTTGGGATCATGACCGCAAAGGCAGTCTTGATGACAACAACATGAGTGGTTTAAAAGATACTGGTACGTTTGTAAAAACCATCGCTTTACTCCCTCATCTTCTTCGTTTAAGCGTAAATACACTCTATTTACTTCCTATTTCGAAATACAGTACCTACGATAAAAAAGGCGATCTTGGAAGCCCTTATGCCGTCGCCAATTTTACAGAACTTGATGACAACTTAAAAGATCCAATGACCAAAGATACCATGACTCTTGATGAAGAGTTCGCGGCACTTGTTGAAGCTTGTCATTTGCTTGGGATGCGTGTTGTCATCGACATTATCCCAAGAACGAACGCCGTCGATAGTGATTTAATCCGTAACCACCCAGAGTGGTTTTATTGGGTTAAAGCCGATGAACCTTACAAAACCCCCACGGTCAAAGGCATTCCAAACACCACCTATCCTGCCAGCGAACATATGGATAAAGTCTTTAACGATCAAGACATTAAACGCCATCTGGATTTATTTGACCATAATCCAAAATCGAAAGACCCTGATTTATGGAAAAAAATAAAAAACCGAAAAAACATTTTAGATGCCACCAAGCAACACTACAATTTAACGATTGCAAAAGCATTTAGCGATTACATTAACGACACCCAACCGCCTTGGTCGGATGTTACCTTCTTCCGTCTTTATTTAGACCACCCCGAAGCCACAAAAAACTATTTAGACGATGCATCCCGTCCACCGTACATTTTATACGACACCATAAAAGCCAATAAATACCCAGGCAAATTGCCAAACATGCCACTTTGGAACCTGATTGCCGATGTCATTCCAAGTTATCAACGCCGCTTTGGCATTGATGGGGCACGCATTGATATGGGTCATGCTTTGCCCAAGCCACTGCTTGATTTAATCATGGAAAAAGCCCGTGCGGTTGATGAAGGCTTTGCCTTTATCGCTGAAGAACTTAATCCAGCGTATGCGAAACAATCAAAAGACCTTGGCTACAACATGATTATTGGAAACGGGTTCTTTATGACACCACGTATTGCTGAAGGAAAAGCACACACGCATTATTACACCGCGCGTGATCTTGCGCTGCCTTCATTTGCCTGCAGCGAAACACACGACACACCACGCATCGCTTCGCGTGAGGGCAAAGAAACAACGGCGCGTCTTTTAACGATTTTAAATATGTTCACCCCAGGGAGTGTCCCCTTTATTAATGCCGGTCAAGAAGTCTTTGAAGTGCAACCGATGAATTTAGGTCTTGATGCTTCTGATAATGATTTATACCACCTTGATGAAAGCGACCCATACTACAAAAAATTAGCGCTTTTTGATAAAGTTGCGCTTCACTACATGAATCCAAGGCGTCATGAACTCCCAAATATATTGGCATTTATAAAGCCTATTCGTCAAAACTACCGCCACGCAATCATGAACAAAAAAGCGTTTGTGCCTTTTGAAACAGATTACAATCAATTTGTTGGGTATGCTTTTAAGAAAAAGAACTCAACGCTGCTTGTGTTTGCCAACTTAAATCCTTATTATGATTACACAACTCATCTTGATATCTCTGAACTCGGTAACACAAAATGTGTGGGTAAACTTGTATTTTCAACCCACGAACACCCACGGAACTTTACCCAGTTTATTGATGAAAACACGCTTGATATTCATTTAGGAAACGGGGAGATTAAGCTTGTCGAATTCTAACTATCTTTTAATCAATGGTTCCCCCAATAAACAAGGTCACTCGATGACCTTTGCCCAAACTGTATTTGATTATCTTCCCCTTAACGTCATGCATGCCTATGATATCAACATTAACCCATGCGACGACTGCAAAGTCTGTCATCATAAACTTGGGTGTAAACATAAAGACGCAATGAACATCGTCATTGAGCACCTCATTGAAGCCGACCACTTAATTATCGTTTCGCCAATCTATTTTGGCGCATTAACCGATCAACTCATGAAAATATTCAACCGGTTTCAGCAACTCTTTGAAGCAAAGTTCACACATCAAAAACCTGTCACGACATTCAAAACCATCACCCTTTTATCCACCGCTGCGGCTACCGATAAAATGTTTGATGGCGCCAAGTTAACCTTAAGCATTCTTAAAAGCTTATTCGACGCCAAAAAAACGTTCTTTTATGGGTTAACCGATACGGACACCATCACCGATATTCGGATCGCGTATAAGGACAAACTAAGTACCATTAAAAGCACATTAAAAAAAGAACTGATATAAAATCAGTTCTTTTCTTTTGCGGGTATATAGGTTTCTCGACTCACAAGTTCAAGTTCACTTTGTAAAACAACACGATGATAAATCATATGCACAAGATAGACTTGAACGGGTAAACTAAGTAAAAGGATGGCCACGCGTATGGGAATGTTCCCTAGCATCCCTAACCAGCCTGACCAAAGTGCTAGTTGCACGGAATTAATGGAAAAGGCAATAAGTGAGGCAATGGGCATAAAGATAATCATTTTGAGGAGTGTTACTTTGCGTTTGTAAAAGAACACACCTGCTAAAAATCCCCACATCATTGTCGTTACCGTCATCAAATTTAAACCATAACCGAAGGTCATCGCGTAAACCCAATCCGCGGTGAATCCAACAACTAATCCCATAAGTGGTCCGAGGATGATGCCTGTAATAATTAGTGGTATTTCATAGAGTGAAAAACGATAGTCCGCTAACGTTGTTGCTTGAAAAATAATTTTCGTTACGCCCGCTAAACTTGCTAGCATGGCTGCCAATGTGATGCGCTGTACATTCAGTTTTCCCATAGAAAAAACCTCCTAAATGAATTTAGAGAGGTTCACTAATAGACCTATCATTACAATAAGTTATACCAGCGAACGCGCTACTCCATCGC
>SLQR01000064.1 GCA_007131405.1 Candidatus Izemoplasma sp. | reverse complement strand
TAGAAACTGCATCAACTATAGCATCATATGATTCTAATTTGTAAACTGTTGTTACTTGTGGTACGAACTCATCTATAATAACATGTCTAGCTACAGGAACATAACTTTGTATTGACCCATGAATATAGGCCGATAATCTACCATCAGCTTCCAAAGCTAATCCTGAATTTCTAGCTGTTCCAGCATCACGTACATTACCTAAAAATCTTAAAGGCCCATCATCATAATCAACATTCCACCCTTCAACAGAGGTAAATCCCATTCTAACACTTCCCCTCTCCACAACAGAAATATACTTATATCCAAAGAATATCTTTGTTTGTGTAGGGAATTGTAGTGGATCAGCAATACCACCCAAGTTGGGTGTTTGTATCTCAATACTATTAAAGTCTAAGTTTTGTTCTTCACCAAAAGGTAAATACTTACCATAAAATTTAAGCTTAGAAATTTCTTTTTCAGGTGTTGTTATCTCAAAGTTTTGTTTTACTGAAATCTCATTTGATTCGTCTGGAATCTCAACGTTATCTATCTCAGTAAAGAAACCTAAAGTCCCATCCTTATATTGTGGACGAAAATATACTTGTGCTCTAGAGTTATATGGGGCCACATCTCTCTCTAGATCGTCAGTGATTGCTTCTATCCCAACCGTAAAATCTTCAGGGTCTACTTTATATTCTTCATTAAAATACTCTATATTACCCTTCACTAATCTATTATCAATTACTTCTTGGGTACGGTGTTGTTTTGTCCAAATAGGGATGGCTTCAACTAATGGTTCAATACGTGAACGACCATTATCAATATATTCAAACTGACCATTTGTTATAGTTTTTTCATCTAAATCTACCTCTTCTATTAAGAAAAACCCTTCGGTTTCTTTCTTTCTAAAAATTTGTAGTCTTGGTCGTGTACCATCTAAGTCTTCAACATCAACATCAAATAAAACACTAATAAATCCGTTGGGGCCAGACTCTATTAATCTAGGTGGGCAAGTATTCGTAATATGTCCATCAACATATCTTAATCTTGCTGTGTACCAATAGTGTGTATATGGTTCTAATGTACCAGTAATAGTGTTGTCAGAACCTTTCTGAACTTCGTTAACTTCAAAGAAATCAACAGGTAATTCTATTACTACATTACCAAAACTATTAATACTTATAACTACATCTGTATTGTATTTCTTTCCTGGAGCACGAGCCGTCAATCGAATAGTATCTTGAGTAGATATTTCTGGGTCTGGATTTGTTATCCTTTCAACGTTGTATCTTTCAGTAACAGGAGTCGACCCCTTAAGTATTAGTTCTAACTTTTCTGCTATGTCTTCGACCGTGTCTGTATCAACGATGGTAATTATATCTGTAGCAATAGCATCTTTTAAAATCACATTCAACGATCCAGCTAGATTATCTCCATCAGTACCACCCCTAGTATTGTGAACAGTAAACGTCGTTTTAGAAGACTCAACAAAATCCATATTAAATCTTGCAGATGTGATTCCATCACCATGATCCTGGACATTATCAATCCAATTTGATGTTGGAGCATCTATAAAATATCCATCAGAAATATTTTCAACCCTAATATAATCAGAACCAACTATGTCTATTTCAATATCATTTTTATCTGATCCTGTCGTTTCAGAGACTATTGTAACTGAATCTGCACCTAATCTTGATGTCCATACACCATCATATGCTGGAGTATTTTGAATAGCAAAATGTATAGAAGCCGCTATAAGTGATTTCCATCTAGAACCATCAATTGTTCTTTCAATAGATTCAACACCATCAATTGAAACTTTAAATGTGGCTGTAACTCCTTGTGGTATATTATTACGGTTAATCTTTATAAAACCTTCTGCTGGAGTACCATCAAGTCCATCTAGTGTTTCCTTTACCGTAATATCATATATAGCACTATTAGCATTAACTACATCAAGAGATATATCATCAATTTTTGTAATTGTAGAAATGTAATCTGTAAAGAAAAAATCTCCTTCTACTTCATAAATAACTTTATTATGGGGAGCTATAAATATACTATCTTCATGTTGCTGAAGACTTCCAACAACGGGTTCAACATCAGAAGTGTATGTGAAAGTTTGTTCTAAATCACCAACCTGATCAAATACTTTAATAACATAGTTACCACTAATATCTTTATAATAAACTACGAAGTATGGGATGGGATTAGTTAAAAGACAAGAACATATACGGATCATATCATAGAGAGTATCGAGATCGTCCAATTCATTGGTGATCTTTTCAAACCCCTTAATGCGTACAATCTCTCCAATACGTCCAGACTCTAATAGTCTTGCGTTTTGAATGGTATAAAAAAAGTCAGGATCAAAAAACTCGTCCCGACTTATGGCTCTATTGATCCCTTTAAAGAATGATTCTTTAATTTCCATTAATAATCTCTTCTAGAAAATCTTCGACCCCTGCTTGTTGTTCCATTAAAAAACCTAGGTCTTACAGATTTTATTGTTTTGTTTGCTTTGTTTTTACCTTGTTGGTTTTTACTACGACTTATCTCAATACTTCGGTGTTCTCTTACACTGTCTTCCGAACGTATTCCTAAGTCACCTTCAATTTCTTTAAGAATCTGAGACCAATAGCGTTTCTCTACATGCTGAAAATTATCATCTGTCCCATCAGCATAATACTTAATCTGTACATAAGAATCATCCTTTGGGAAAGGATTAGCTATTAATATCTTTCTGTTTTTACCATCAATTTCTATGTCTGCTATAGTAAAGAACTTTCTAGTACCTGAAGTGTTTGCTGTGTCAATGTAGTTTTCCCAATTAACATACTGGTACGGTACTCTTTTAACTGGCTCTTCAACACCATCATCTACAAAAAACTCTTCTAACTCTCCAAAATTCTCAGGTAAAAAGTAATAATTATATCTCTTTTCCCCGTCAGGAGTATATTTAATTTCTTTCTTATCAATAGATTTAAATTCAAGAACCCTTGCAGGGATAACCTGAT
>SLQR01000068.1 GCA_007131405.1 Candidatus Izemoplasma sp. | reverse complement strand
TTAAGGTCAAGGGTTTGAAGGAATTGGTGGTCCCCATGTGTAATCCTTTCCACAATTTTTTCTGGGGTATGATTGGTTTCTAAGAGTTCTGAAATTGGGGGAAGGTTTTTTAAAGAAGCTTCGATTTTTTTGACAGTTTCATCTGTGCATCCTGGCATGCGTTGAAGAATGAATCCACCAGCATGCATAATGGTATTATCATCATTAATTTTTACACCAAGTGAAACGGCTGAAGGAATTTGTTCGCTTGCTGTAAAATAGAAGGCGAAGTCTTCGCCAAGTTCACCGGTTTGAATACGCGCTGTACTGGTAAAGGTGTCACGAACTTTTACATCTTTTGTTACATGGATAAAACCATTACCAACAGCTTGTCCGACATTAAGCTTTCCTGTGTTATATTGTAAGAATACGTGTGGGTTGCCAACGTAACCACGGACATCACCTCTTGCATTGGTTGTCGCGACCATGCCTTCAATTGGACCATCGCTTTCAATACGTACGGTTAATTCTTGATTGTCTTTATACATCGCACCCATAATGACACTTGCGGTTAAGAGTCTTCCCATGGCTGCGGCACTTGTTGGCCATAAATCATGGATTGTTTGAGCTTTATTTACGAGGTTTTTTGTGGTTGCTGCATAAAGTCTTACGGTTCCGCCAAAGGCGTATGCTTTTACTAAATAATCATTCATTTATAATCACCGCGACTATTATAGCATAATTTTGTTTTTTGACAAAACAATTGAAATTATGGCGTGTTTATGGCACAATAATGGCAGTTTCTAGGAGTGATAAAATGGTTAAAATTGGCAATCTTGAGTTAAAAAACAGAGTTGTGGTTGCGCCACTTGCGGGTATATCCAATAATGCGTTTCGTGTGATCGCGGCATCGTTTGGTGCAGGGTTAATTTACACAGAGATGGTGAGCGATAAAGGCGTTTTACACAATAACCAGCGGACAATGAGCATGCTTGATATTGGGGAAGATGAAGGTGCGGTTGCCCTTCAACTTTTTGGTGGGTCGGTTGAAACGTTGAGGAAAGCAACAAAAATTGTCAATGAGGTTAGTTCGGCCGTTACGATTGATCTAAACATCGGTTGCCCAGTGCCTAAAGTAATTAAAGGGAATGGTGGCGCGAGTCTTATGAAAGATGAAGCGTTGGTGTATAAAGTGGTCAAAGAGATGGTTCGTGTGTCGGAAAAACCCATCACGGCTAAAATTCGAAGTGGTTGGGATAGTCATTCATTAAACGCAGTATCACTTGCGAAAGCTTTGGATAAAGCTGGGGTATCCGCCATAGCGATTCACCCAAGAACGCGGGCACAAATGTATAAAGGGAAAGCGGATTGGTCAGTGATTCGAGATGTGAAAGCCGCGGTCAAAGTGCCTGTGATTGGGAACGGAGATATTAAAACTCCTGAAGACGCGAAACGCATGCTTGATGAGACAGGGTGTGACGCGGTGATGATTGGACGTGGCTTGCTTGGGAATCCGTGGTTAATTAAACAAACAATTGATTATTTAGAGACAGGTGCTTATGAAACAGATGTTTCACTTGAAGAACGCTTTGCGATGATTAAACGTCACGTATCACTCCTTACGAAGTATAAAGGTGAAAAGGTAGCGGTTTTGGAAATGCGAAGTCATGTGCCTTGGTACATAAAAGGCTTACCGTATGCGACCGTGATTAAACGAAAGATTGCTTCGATTGTTACTGTGAATGAACTCTTTAAAACATTGGATGATTATTATGATGCTTTAAATAAAGAAAAAGCCCTTGGATAAGGGCTTTTTCTTTATTTTTCATAGTCTTTGAGTTGATGACGTAATGCACTGGAGACACGGGCTTTGATAATCGTGCCTTCTTCATCATGATCTTTTTCAAGAATTTGACTGTGCTCAATTAAGGTACTGACAATGTCACCAGCTGCGTAAGGGATTTTGTACGTAATGGTTAAATCGTCTTTGGCAAGTATGGTGATGATTTGTTCTAGTAAGGTATCCATGTTTCGGTTTTCTTTTAAGGATATTTTAACCGATGGTGTGAATCCATGTGGTAGGGATTCATCGATTAGATCGATTTTGTTAAAAACATAAAGAGTTTCAATATCGTCAGCGCCGAGTTCTTCAAGAACTTTGTTCGTTGTCATGATTTGATTAAAATAATCCGGGTTAGAGAAATCAATAACGTGAAGCAATAAATCGGCTTCTTTTATTTCTTCTAATGTCGATTTAAAAGCGTTGACAAGGTCATGAGGAAGATTTGAGACAAAACCGATGGTATCGGTTAGAATAAATGGTTTTGCGTTAGGAAGTTCAATGCGTCTTGAGGTTGTTTCAAGGGTAGCAAAGACTTGATCTTGAACAAGGACATGGTGGTCCTGTGTTGTTTTAGATAACGTTAGCAGTTTGTTCATTAAGGTGCTTTTACCGGCATTGGTGTATCCGACAATTGAAACGGTTTTGATGGGCGATTTTTGTCTGAATCGACGGTTTGTTTGTCGCACAGTAACGATGTTTGAGAGTTTTTTCTCAAGGTTATGAATATCTTGTTCAATTTTGCGTCGACTGAGTTCGATTTTTTTCTCACCTGGACCGCGGGAGCCTATCCCACCTTGTTGGCGCTCAAATGATGCGGTGAGTGATTTTAGTCTTGGCAGTAAGTATTTTAATTGGGCCACCTCAACTTGAAGCATTGCCTCTTTGGTTTTTGCGCGTTTTGAGAAAATATCTAAGATTAATAGCGTTCGATCGACGACAGGGACTTGAAACAGTTCTTCAAGATTGCGAATCTGTGTGCTTGTCAGTTCATCGTTAAAAAGAACAAGATCAACAGGATGATCCTGTATATAATCACGAATTTCATCAGCTTTACCGGTACCAACTTTGTATTGAGGGGTTAACTGTTTGGCATCTTGGATAAAGTGACGTGTCGCTTCAACATGCAGAGTGGCGGCCAAAGCTTCAAGTTCTTCCATGTAAATGGTAATGCGGTTTCCTTTGTAATGGTCTAAGCCAACTAATATAGCTTTTTTCATGCAATCACCTCACCTTTATTATAGCACAGGATAAAAAGAAAAGAAGCGTTTGCACGCTTCTTATAAGCCACATTTTAACTGTGCGTTACAGTTAGTGCATGTATGGCATCCACCAAGGTTTTCGACAGTCCCTTCTAAACAGATTGGACAAATGTCGCCAGCTTCTACACCGATGTTTCGGTCTTGGCGGTCACTTCTAAGGCCTTGAGTTTTGCTTGGTTTCGGTTCTTTTTTCTCATCTTCAAGTTCAACCCCGAATTCTTGGATATCCACTTGTTTCGGTTTTTTCGGTTTTTCGGTCTCGTCTTTTGTTAGGTTAAGGACTTGGGAGTCGCGTGAACCATCAACGTAGACAGTTCCGCCTTTTGCGCCACCACGGTAAAGACGGTGATAGACGTTTTCTACTTCTTCAACGGAATACCCTTTTGGGGCATTTACTGTTTTTGAAATGGATGAATCAACCCAGTTTTGGATGATGCACTGAACATCAACGTGTGATTCTGGGGCGAGATCCATAGCGCTGACAAAGGTATCGGGTAAAGTGTCTTTGGTAAAACCAGGATAAGCGTCTAGGTATTTTTCAACAATAGGTGCATTAACCTCGATGTATCGACCGAGACGGCCACTTCTAAAGTAACTGAAGGCGAAGTAAGGTTCTAAGCCTGTGGAGACACCAACCATGGTTCCGGTTGAGCCAGTTGGGGCAATGGTTAGTAAGTGTGAGTTGCGAATTCCGTGTTTTAAAACCCCATCTCTTATGTGTTTAGGCATTTTTTTCATGTAACCACTATTAATAAATTTCTCGCGATTTTCTTGAGTTTTCAAAAACGGGAATGGCCCTTTTTCTTTTGCGAGTTCCACGCTTGTTTCATAAGCGTGAACCGCAATAAAGTTAAAGAGCTTGTCAATAAGCTGTAAACCATCTTTTGAGCCATAACGACGGTTACACCAAATGAGTAAATCGTGTAGACCCATCACACCAAGGCCGATGCGACGTTCGCCCAGGGCTTGTTTTTCGTTTTCATCTAAGAAATAATGGGTTTTATCAATGACATTATCTTGTAAACGCACGGCCGTTTTAATGGTGCGTTCTAATTTTGCCCAATCCACGTCTTTGTTTGTAAAATCAACCATGTTGGCAAGATTGATAGCAGCAAGATTACACACGGAATAAGGTGCGAGTGGTTGTTCCCCACAAGGGTTTGTACATACCACTTTTTGATCATACCCAACGGCGTTAGTCATTTCGTTGGCGTTATCAATAAAAAATATTCCAGGTTCGGCAGAATAGGTTGCACAAATGTTAATGAGGTTCCAAAGTTCACGTGCTTTGACGGTATAATGCGTTTTTACAGGTAGCCCCATGCTTTCCCATTCACGGACATCGCCGACATGCATCCATTTTTCGTCGTAGACGCGTTTTTGCTCTTTTGTGTAGTTATCGATATCTGGAAAGCGTAAAGCGTGGTCAGCATCATTTTCGATGGCTTCCATAAATTCGTTCGTGATGGCCACAGAGATGTTAGCCCCACTTAAAAATTCAGGGTTGTTTACTTCGTGATGACCACCTTTGTTTAACCGTTCAAAGGCTGTATCAACAATGCGTTTAGAAAATAAATCTTCATTTTTCTTCGCTTGTTCTAGAATGTACTCGTTTATTTCAACTTCTTCATCACTTAACGGGACAAACTTAAGTTTGTTTTTCGCGGCTTTGATGATGGCAGGTTCTTTGATCGTGTCAATCAAGAATTGCAAGATTTTTGGGTTTTGCATCTTAGAGACGATAAAATCAATGATGTCTGGATGCCAATCGGCAAGCATAATCATCTGCGCACCACGACGGGACCCGCCTTGTTCAACAAGATGAGTCAATTCAGATAAGTCATGAAGCCAGCTTACAGCGCCACTTGATTTTCCGTTAACGCCTTTGGCAAGAGCATTTTTAGGACGTAAAGTTGATCCGTTCGTTCCAACACCACCACCACGACTCATGATTTCCATCACTTGTTTACGGTGATCACTTATCCCACTGCGAGAGTCATCAATAAAAGGCATGACAAAACAGTTGAAATAGGTTACTTTTGTGTTTGAACCAGCACCAAATAATACGCGTCCAGCAGGCACTAAATTTAAACTGGAAACCTCTTCGTAAAAAGCTTTTTGCATGGCTTCGCTTTCGTCGGCGCCAAGATGGGATGATAAGCGTTTAGCAATTTGTTCGAAGTACAGTTCTAAGGGTTTATCCACTTGGCGTTTATTGCGAACAATGCAACCATTTTTATCGGCATCTTCGGTCGTACCTAAAAATTCATCTTCCACTTTTAACGTGACTTTATCGCCATCAACGGATTCAACAACGCCAATCCCACGGGCTGGGAACTTTGGATCGTCACGAACGATGGTGATGACTAGGTCACCTTTTTTTAAGGTGGCTAAAGATAAATCTTTCTGTGTATATCTATCGAGCATAACAAGACGCGAAACCCCTTCAAAGGATTGCGTCATGTCTTCGGTTATCGGGTAAAGGTGCTTAAAGTGTTGGGTAATGTCGTTATTAAGACGTTCAATATAAGATTTAGGATATTGTTTCAATTAAATCGACCTCCAAAACTGAGTGTGTTTTTATTATATGTTATGTTAAAAACAATTGGTAGCCTTGACAAAAGTATTTACATATGAAAGGGCTCAACGGTAGCGATATTTGGTAAAAAAATATTTTTTTCATGTTTCAGACTTTTTCCTGTTTGTGGTTATAAAAAATATCGGCATTGTGTGTTATAATTTAACTTAGGAAAGACCGAGGCAGGATGAGGAGGATCTCCATGGAAACATTTGACGTAATCATTGTGAATATTTATTTACTGGCCATTTTTTCAACCCTCATAAAACAGAAGACTGTGGTAAATATTTACCGCCTTTTAAAGTTTTTTGTTGTTGTTTTGTTTGGTCTTTTAGTGGCACTTTTCTTTACCGTACCTGACGCCTATGAAGGGTTTGTGACCATTGCTAAGGTTGTGCCGCTTTTTTTGTTGGTGGTTATCATGGTTCAAACGGAAGTACGTTTACTGATGAATTTTGTGGGTGTTAAAACGGGTTTACTGCTATCGAATACCATTGAAGAAGAAGTAAAAGCAGAACTCATTCGAAGTGTTGATTTTTTATCGGCACGTAAGGTTGGAGCACTTATTACGTTTGAACGTGCGGTTTCTTTGCAAGAATTCATACAAACAGCGTTTCCGATTCAAGCGCCGTTAAACGCAGAACTAATTGAAACTATTTTTATGCCACAAACACCACTGCATGATGGTGCTATTATTATTAAAGGCAACAGGGTTGAATGTGCGGGAACGTATTTTCCGCCCAGTGAGAATCCGGATATTCCTAAATACTTAGGATCACGCCACCGTGCGGCTATTGGCATTAGTGAAGTGACCGATTCAATTACGATTATTGTGAGCGAACAAACAGGCTACATTAGTGTTGCCATTGATGGCTATCTTGATCAGGATATTAGTAAAGAATCACTGATTCTTTACCTTGAGAAATACTTACAAAATTAATCTGGGGGGAGTTGTGTGAGTGATGCCAGATTATGAAATTGTTATGTTACTTGGGCTATGGTTTCTTCTTGTCTTTGTAAAACGCGTTAAAATGAAGAAAGGCGATGTAGAAATCGTGCTTTTTCTTGCTGTGCTTTCTGGATTTATCGTTGTGGATATACTTGAATTATATCAAATTGATGGCGAGATATTGCTTGCGGCGCTCTATATTGGATTTGCAATTACGCTTCTTTTCTTTAATGTGCGCGATTTACGGGGCAAAAACCAAGATCTTGAAAAGTTAAAAGCGCTTAAAAAAGAGCATAAAGGATTAACAACAAGCTATGAATCCTTGCGCAAACGATTTATTGCAACGATTGATCTTATGAAAGATGGGCTTGTCTTTCGTAGTGATGATGGCGAAATGTTTGCGACCGACTATTTTATTGAAATGATTGGGATTAAAACCAATGAGTTGTCACAAGAAAATTACGAAAAAAATATTCATCCAGATGATATAAATGGTTACCTGAATACGATGAAAAAATTAAAGCGTAAACAGCCAGACTATGAGATTACCTACCGTTTTAAAAAGGGTAACAAGTATGTTTGGGTCAAGGAAAAAGGCACAATGATTTTTTATGAAGACCGTACTATGGTTATTTCCGTTGGACATAGTATTGATATAAAATTGCATCCAGACACAGAAGTCGATATGTTAAATAGTTTGCGATTCGATCAGGCATTTCTTGAGTATTTACAAAGCCTAAATCGCTTAAAGAATCCGTATTACTTAGTTTTCTTTGAATTGTCGAATATTCCTGCAATTAACGAACGTTACGGTCGTGATATTGGGGATTTAATGATGGGTGAATTTTTAAATAAACTGCGTTATAACTTTGTTAAGGATGAACAAAGTATTTTTCGATTAACAGGGATTCGTTTTGCGATGGTGATGAAAGATGATCGTAAGTATCAAATTCTTGATCGCGCTTTGAAGCACGGCGGGGAACTGTTAAACTTTGAAATGGCTTTTGGTAATGTGCGTCAAAGTGTCTATCCATACTTTGGTATTCAACAAATCACGGTGTTCGAAGAACCGCTTGATGAAGTCGTTTCCCGTACCAATAAAGCATTAGAAATAGCGATTAGTGATGACACACACGAAAACTATTTTATTATAAAGTGATCAAAGGTGATGGCATGAAAAAATCAGAATTACGTACCATGTTTTTAAAGAGACGCAAACAACTTGATTCGCGTATGCATGCAATGTTTAATATGATGTTGCTTGATCGTTTAGAAGACTATTTAGAGAATATTGAGGCGAAACATGTCGCGATATTTTATCCTATGCATAATGAAGTGGATTTACGTGCATTAAAACATAAGTATACGGTGTATCTTCCTAAAATTAAAAAGGGTAAAATTGTCTTTTATGCGGACCGTGGTGCGTACAAAGATGCGCCATTTGGAACGACAGTTCCTGCGCATGATGACGACGTTAACCTGAATGATATTGATGTCGTTATTGTTCCCGGCTTAGTGTATGATTTAGGGCGTTATCGCATTGGGTATGGAAAAGGCTATTATGATAAGCTCTTAGCAGAATATAATCAAGCAAAAGTTGGGGTGTGCTTTGATTTATTTGTGGTCAATGACTTACCAATTGAAGCGCATGATGAACGCGTTGATGTGCTTATTACCGACCAACGAACCATTAAGGGGTGAGAGACTATGTACGGAGTGATTATCGTCGCAGGCGGTGCTGGAAAACGCATGGGGATTGAGATGAATAAGGTCTTAATTGAAATCCACGGAAAACTGCTTATTGATTATGTTATTGAACGTTTTGAATACGACACAGGATGCGAAGAAATTGTGCTTGTAGTTCGTGAAGACGACCTACCACTCATGATTGATAAGTATTCTGAACGCGTGAGCAAGATTGTGGTTGGCGGTGATACACGAACAGAGAGCGTCGCCAATGGATTAAAAAGCATTACCAGTGACTATGTGTTGGTGCATGATGGTGCCCGACCATACGTGAATCAGTCCATGCTTGAGCGTTTAAAACTTGCTTTAAGGGATGGTGATTCAGTGTCGCTTGCAGTTCCGGTTGTTGAAACCGTGAAACGGCTTAATGGAGAGTTTTTTGGGGACGATGTTCATCGTGAAGAACTGGTGTTAATGCAGACACCTCAAGGGTTTAAGACAAGCATCCTTCAGGAAGCCTACCGTAAGCGTGAAGCGACAGCGTATACGTGTGATGTCACGCTTGTAAAATGTGTGTTAGGCATTTCATCAACAATGGTCTTAGGGGATCGCAGGAACATCAAATTAACGACACTTGATGATTTGGCGCTACTGGAGTTGATTCTTAATGTATAGAATTGGACACAGTACAGATCTGCACCGACTAAAGAGTGGGAAAACCCTTGTTTTAGGGGGTGTTGCGATGGACTCGGACTACGAAAGTGTAGGCCATAGCGACGCAGACTGTTTGCTTCACAGTATGGCTGAAGCGTTGCTGGGTGCGCTTGCGCTTGGTGATTTAGGCACGCATTTTCCAGATACGGATCCGAGCTATAAAGGATTGGATTCCAAAAAAATCTTGCAATATGCACACGATTTGATAAAATCAAAGAACTACCACATAGTAAATTTAGATTCAATGGTGTTCTTAGAACAACCAAAATTAAAAGACTATATTTTGCCAATGCGACAAACCATTGCGGACTTGCTTGATATTGGTGTTAGTCAGGTAAGTATAAAAGCAACAACGGGTGAAAAAATAGGCTTAGTGGGAACTTCACAAGCGATTGTGTGTGAAACAGTATGCTTACTTGAGAAGATGGAGGAATTAAAATGATTGAGACGGAACACGGGAACTTTGAACTGATTAAAGATTATCGTGAAGCATTGGATATTGCATCATTCAACGACCGCTATGTTGATTATTTAGATCGTTATGACTATATTGTTGGCGACTACAGTGCAGAGATGTTACGGTTTAAAGGATTTACTGAAGAGAACAAACATTTAATTAGTGACTATTTAATGGAGTCAGCAACGCCGAATGCACCTTATTATGTACTTAAACGTATAAAATCGTAATTTACAAAGGGGTATTTATAAGCGTTAAGCGTTCTTTAAAATGTTAAGCGTTTTTGACTACCTTTTGGCATTCATGTTGTATAATATTTGTGCATGAAAGAGGTGGTAAATCATGGATGAAAAACAAATTGAACAACAAGCAAGAGAAGTTATTGCAAAATTACGCCCTTACATCAACCGTGATGGTGGGGACATAGAATTTGTTAAGTATGAGAACGGGATTGTCTATGTTCAAATGCTTGGTGCATGCGTAGGGTGTGCGGCAATTGATACAACGCTAACTGACGGTGTTGAAGCAATTATGCTTGAAGAGGTACCGGGAGTTATCGCCGTTGAACAAGTCTAACATTTAGGGGGTGAAATGATGGATGAAGCAGTATTAGAGGAAACGCGACTAGATGACTCGAAGAAATATGATATCGTTGTTAAGATGCTCGAAGACCGTGGGGTTACTTTAAAGGAAATCGCGGAACTAACACTTTTTCTCCAAAAAGATTATGTCCCTGAACTGTCCATAAAAACATGTATTGAACATGTTGAACGTGTCGTTATGAAACGCGAAGTACAAAATGCGATTCTGACTGGACTTGAGCTTGATATTTTAACAGAAAAAGGCCATATTAGTGAACCATTGCGCAGTATGCTGATGGATGATTGGGGTCTTTATGGTATTGACGAAGTGCTTGCTTTAGCGATTGTCAATGTGTATGGATCAATCGGATTCACCAATTTTGGTTATGTAGATAAACTAAAACCAGGTATTATTAAAAAACTCGATGATGCCGGAAAATCCAAAGATGTATGCAACACTTTTTTAGATGATATTGTTGGCGCAATTGCTGCAGCAGCAGCAAGTTCGATTGCGCATCGCTATGCTTAGGATTAGTCACGATAAATCGTGACTTTTTTTTGGCTTATTTTGTGATAGACTATTTATGAAACGGGGTGATTTCATGCTGCAAGTAAATAATCTAAAAATAACCTTAATTAAAGAAGGATATCCCTTAGTTGAGGGGCTTTCTTTTACATTGAACCCTAATGATAAGTTTGCCATTATAGGTGATGAGGGCACCGGAAAAAGCACCTTATTAAAAGCGCTTGTTGATGAAACAATGGTGCCATATATCCAGCTTCAAGGTCATTACGAGTTTAGAGGTAAAATCGGCTATTTAGAACAAGACGTTTTATCGCGTTGGGGTGAGGCTAATGTGCAATCCTTTTTATTGAAATCTGCGCCGGATGATACGATTTCACCAGAAGGGTATGAAAAACTAAAACACCTTAACAAAGCGTTATCCCGCGTTTATTTCCCGTCTAATAGTTTTTCCTTTGATAAAACTATGGCAATGTTTAGCGGTGGTGAGATCATTAAATTAGCGCTTGTTAAATTGCTGATTCATGATGTAGATCTGTTTTTACTCGATGAACCCAGCAATGATTTAGACTTTAATACGATTTTATTTTTGGAACGGTTTATGAAAGAAGAAACACGACCAATCTTATTTGTGTCTCACGATGAGCGTTTGCTTGAGAATATTGCAAATGGTATTATTCACCTAGTACGCGTTAAGAAACGAACACAAACGCAAGTGTATGTTGAGAAAATGGATTATAAAACTTACCGAGAGCACCGATTATCCCATTATGCAAAAACGCTACAACAAGCAGAGAAACAACGAAGCGATCATAAGAAAAAAATTGACCGCTGGCGTCGTGTATATCAGATTGTTGAGCATCAACAAAACCAAGTTGTTCGTGTGCCGGCTCATGCACGGTTGTTGAAAAAGAAAATTAAGAGCATGCAGTCGATGAAAAAACGTTATGAAAAAGAAGAGCAACGATTTATCGATATACCAGAACGCGAAGATGCCATCGAACTTTATTTCGATGATCGTAGTGCTTTACCTAAAGGAAAAGTCGCACTCGATGTATCCATCGAGACGTTAAAAGTGCATGATCGCGTGTTAGCTAAAAATCTTAATCTTAAACTTATGGGCCGTGATAAGATGGCAATCATTGGTGCAAACGGTGTTGGAAAGA
>SLQR01000067.1 GCA_007131405.1 Candidatus Izemoplasma sp. | reverse complement strand
TTACGCATCGTTTGATTTAAACGACGAACAAGGTGTACGTGAAGATGTCCTTTTAATTCGACAACATTTCGACACCCTTGAACGCCCAGCCCCTACCTTAACAGCAAACATAATAAATGTCACCGAATCATCCCTTGTGTTGAGTATTGATGGCACCACCGTGGATGATACGGTCGACTTAGCTACGTTAAAAGCGTATATTTACGATGACGCAACGGATGAACTTCTTGCTATTGCCTATCTGGTTGATGGTGAACTCACGTTTGCGATCGATGGATTGCTTGCGCATACCACGGTCCGTGTTGAAATAGAAGCCATTGTGGATTTTCAAGATGGTGAAACACCGGATTATGCAGTTATTTTTGAAGAAACCTATCAAACAGCAGAAAACGTTATCCCAAGTGGTAGTGTGAACAGTCTAGAGTTTACGCAAACCAGTGTTGTTTTCTCTGTGACGATCAATAACACCAACAGCACGATTGTGCCTGGTACCGTCGTGGCGAACTTGTATGAAAACGATGTCTTAATTGATTCTATTGTTTTACCAACTGCTTCAGGGACGTATGCATTTGAAGATGTTGACGTACACTACCAAAATAGTTACGCGGTGAACCTTAAAGTTGATTACGATTTACGCGATGGTGAAGGAGCCGTTGAAGCGCACCGATTAGGGACCTATGTCCGAAATGATTTAAACCCTAAAGCACCCATTGGTTCCATTGATGCCATCACCGAAACCAGTGCAGGGTTACGTATCGATTACACGCTTCACGACAATGACTCTGTGCTCGATACAGACGGCTTTGAAATCGACATCAATGGTCAAGTCTTTGTGCTTGATCCGGCTCTGGATTTCATACTTTATGAAAACTACCTAAATAACACAACGTATGACGTCACACTTAAAGCGTCATATACCCTAAGTAACAACGCAAGCAGTGCCGTGCTTGCGACAGATAGTTATTTAACAAGCACATTAACCATGCCAAGTGCAAGCATTGACTCCATTCACGAAAGCCTGAATCAACTTGAAGTTAACCTTACGATTAACGATGCTGATGCAGCACTTGTTAACGGCGTTGATGTAATCCTTTATGAAGGTGGACTTGAAATTCATCGAGTCACATTGACTGAAAGTGGTAGCGCCATTTTTGAAAACATAAGTAACAATACACAGTATGTTGTCGTGCTTGAAGGCGACGTGAATCGAAACGATGACACGGGCGCACAGAGTGCAGAATTTGATACAGAAACGTATACAACCAATGCTTTAACGAACCCGAATGCAACGATTGATCTGATCGAAGACAGTTTAGAACGCATCGATGTAACCATCACGATTGATGACCCAGATAACACTCTTGTCAATGGGATTGATGTGATTATGTATGAAGGTGAGATAGAAGTTGACCGTGTGACGTTAACCGCAAGTGGTACAGCGGTCTTTATGACCATCAACCAAGATACCGAATACACGATTGTGCTTGAAGGCATTGTAAACATGAACGATGGGTCCGGTGAAGAAACGCAGGTGTTCGCAACCGATGCATACACAACGCCAGCACTACTTGCGCCAACCATCACAGGTGATTCAATTATCCATGATTTTGAATCGATGATCGTTACCTATACACTCGACGATATCGATAACACGCTTCTTGGTAGCATCGACATCATTTTACTCGAAGACGGGATTGAAATAACCCGTATAACAGTTACAACGAGTGGTGATGTTACGTTCACGAACCTGACACAAAATACAGACTACACGCTTGTCTTTGAAGCAACATATGACTTAAAAGATGGTATAGGCAGTCGCCTTGAAAATCTCTACGTCGCGACAACGACAACCCCACGTTATTTACCAACGGTAACCCTCACAAATCAAACCATTGGTCAAGAAACCATGAATGCTCGTTTCCTATTAGACGATCCATACAACTTAGTTGATGAGGCGACGTATTTACGTGTTGATATTCTTGATCAGTCTTTACTCAACGTTGGTGACTCCAACCATATCGAACCAAACACAAGACTGTTTGTTCAAAACTTATGGAGTAACTACACCTACACCGTTCAAGTGTATGCGACCATTGATGGCATTGAAGTCTTAGTGCATGAACAAACATTTAAGACAAGTGCGAAAGCAACACCGTCATCAAGCATAAGCGATATTGATTGGTCAGGTGCAGATCTTGAAGTGACCGTTGGCGCCTTAAGCAATCCCGATGATGTCGAAGCCACATTCCATCTAACGCTTGAAATTGATGGCGTTGTCCATCAGGTTATCGAAGTGACCGATGGTGGCGATTATACTTTTGAAAACGTCAGCGGATTAGGTGCAGATTATGTGGTTAAATTAACCGTTAACTACAATTTAAATGATTCACTTGGATTAATTGAAGATGTCCTATTAGACACAGGAACCATCGTTATTGCTGACAAATTCGAGTAAAATTAGGGCGCTTCAAGCGCCCTTTTATGTTCAAATAAAAAAAGAGGTGAAAGAATGAAAACAGTGCTTATTACTGGTGGGTCAAGTGGTATTGGTTTAGCGCTTGTTAAAGCGTATTTAGAAGCTGAATGGCGTGTCATCAATCTCGATAAAAACACCCCACGTGATGCGATTAAAGGCGAGTACCATTTTGTGCATGGGGATTTAAACGAGATTGAACGGTTAAACACCATCTTTCAAACCTGTAAAGACAACACCAAACAGATCGATGTCCTTATTCATAACGCAGCGTACCAAGACAACTGTGGCTTGCTTGACCTTGATGAAGCCAAACTTGATGAAGCCTATAACGTGAACATTAAAGCCCCGCTCATCTTATCAAAACACTACGCAAATCAATACCTCGGTCGTCATGGACGTATTATTCACATAAACTCAACGCGTGCATTTATGAGCGAAAAAAATACCATTCCATACACCATGAGTAAAGGCGCGATGACCGCCATCACCCATAGTCTAGCCGTCACACTGCAAGACAAAAAGATTACGGTCAATGCCATTGCGCCTGGGTGGATTAACAGCAAAAATGCATCCATTTCCGATGCCGATCATCACTTCCATCCGTCAAACCGTGTTGGCATCACAAGTGATGTTGCCCGTGCGTGTTTTTACATTACCGATGAGGATAACGATTTCTTAAATGGTGAAACCATCATCCTTGATGGTGGCGTGACAAAAAAAATGATTTACCCAGACTAGGAGGGTTCATATGAAAGCAACATTAGATAAGCAACGAAGTTACTTTTTAAGTGACGCAACGAAAGATTACAAGTTTCGTCTTGAACAACTTGATAAACTGTATAACGCCATCAAAGACAAAGAAGAGGATATCTTAGAGGCGCTTGAATTTGATTTAGGCAAATCACGTTTTGAAGCATACACCACAGAGATTGGTATCACCTTAAAATCGATTCGTGTTGCGCGCAAACAATTAAAAAAATGGATGAAAAAACGTCGTGTTAAAACACCGTTTTATCTAATTGGCGCAAAAAGTTATATCCAAGCAGAACCCCTTGGCAATGTCTTAATCATTGGTCCATATAACTACCCGTTTTATTTAGTCATCGAACCATTAATTGGCGCGATTGCTGCTGGCAATACCGTTGTGATTAAACCAAGTGAATACACAAGTGCCATTGAGGCCGTTATTCGTGAAATGATGGATTCAACCTTTGACGATGAATACATCAAAGTCTTTACCGGCGATAAAACCATTGCCCAAAAACTGCTTGAACACCGCTTTGATCATATTTTCTTTACTGGGAGCACCAAAGTTGGTCAAATTGTCTATGAAGCAGCGAGTAAGCATTTAACGCCTGTCACCTTAGAACTCGGCGGCAAAAGCCCCGCGATTATTGATCGCTCAGCCAACATCAAAGTTGCCGCAAGACGGATTGTCTTCGGAAAGTTTTTGAATGCGGGGCAAACCTGTATTGCCCCAGACTTTTTATACGTGGATGCGACCATCAAAGACAAACTCATTGCTGAAATCAAACAAACACTTGATGCTTTCTACCCAAATCTTCCCAATGAGTATGGTCGGATTGTGAATCAAGACCATTTTGATCGCCTAAGTGATTTGATTGACGATGCGCGTGTCGTGCATCCTTATAAAATTGATAGAAAACAAACGTTGATTACGCCGGTGCTTATGACGGACATTACCTTTGAGGATGCGATCATGCAAGAAGAAATATTTGGTCCAATCTTACCGATTATTACCTACAACACACTTGATGAAGCGATTCAAACCTTAAAACAAAAAGAAAAACCCTTGGCGCTTTATCTCTTTACAAGCGATAAAAAGCAAGAAGAAAAAGTCTTTAACGCATTGAGTTTTGGCGGTGGTGCCGTCAACGATACGATTCAACACGTGGCCAACATTTACTTGCCCTTTGGTGGGGTTGGTGCATCGGGCTTTGGCGTCTACCACGGCAAACATTCGTTTGATACGTTCTCGAACATGAAAGCATTTATTAAACGCACAACTAAACTCGACCCATCGATTGCGTACCCACCGTATAAGAAAAAGGAAAAGTGGATTCGTAAGATTCTTAAATAATAAAAGCGCTCAAGCGAGCGCTTTTATTTATATTTTTTCTCAGGTTTTTTTATTAAAAAGGCTAAGAAGATTGCGGCAACAGTCATAATCATCATCCCAATAATGACGGGATTAAAGGAACCAACACGGTCGAAGACTACACCGAAAGGCAAAGGCCCTAAGGCGCTTCCAATGACCATGAAGACTGTGGATGCACCACGAATACTCCCTAAGTATTTGCGGCCGAAATAGTTTGGCCATAAGGTATTTAACGCAACCGCTTGAACGCTTACGGCAAAGCCGTAGAACAAGACAAACATAATTGCGGTTGGGGCGCCTTCAACAAAGTATAAAAGCCAACCCATGCTGGCTAAAATCATTGATAAGGTCACCATAAAGACATTTTTCACTGGGAAACGATCAATCACGGCTCGCGCAATAAATGGCATCACCGCAAACGGTAACGCAAGCAACCCGACAATAATCGCCGCTTCGGTGCGGCCAACATTCCGCATGGCCATCATTTCAATCCAGTGAAAGGTAATCCCAGTTGAAAACATTGGCACCACTAAACTCATCAACCCAACAAACCAAAACTCTTTGGTATGCAACGCTTCTTTAAGTGTCCAAGAGGTCATTTCCATGTGACGCAATGAGGCTTCAACATCCTCAGGGCCATCGGTGTCATTTTCCATCTTTAACCCAATGTCTTCTGGTCGGTTAATCACAAAGATGATTACAATCGGCAAGAAGACAATCAGTAAAGCAACACCCCAAAAACGCCAAGCGTTTTGCCATTCAAGGTTATGAATAAGCCAGACGTTGAAAACAGGCACAATTAAGGTCGATAGTAAATTCCCAAACCCAGAGAGGCTAATCGCAAACGCTCTGCGTTTTTCAAACCATTGTGGAACCAAACTGTTTGGAATTAAGGTCATTGACCCTTGCCCAAAGTAACGCAGCAAGAAGAACCCCACAAAGACCATGTATATATTCATAATAAAACTATTGTAAAACGTGGTTAAAGCAAGCAAAATGACCACAATAATCATCATCGTTCGCTGACCAAATCGATCAGTTAGTTTACCCATGAAGATGAGTAAAAGCCCACTTGCGGTCGTCGCAATGCTGTAGCCTGTCGATAACATCGTTTTCGAGTACCCGAGTTCGGTTTCATAAATATTAATAAAAATACTGATTGAATATGTTTGTCCAGGCGCTGAAAAAGCCAGTGCTAATGCACTAACGACAACAATCACCCATCCGTAGTATGCTTTTTTATTCAGTCTTAATGCCATTGTTTTCATGTAAGCTGCCTCCTCGAATTCAATCCTTCTCTATTGTAACAAAAAAACCATAAAAAGAAATAGAGAATGACCAAAAATACTAGTTTCGAGTAAGAAGTGCTATAATAAACCTATAAACGATTCGAGGTGAGAAGGATGAATCCGACGAAACAAACGGAACATAAAGCCTTAAAAGACCTCACGAAAACCATTGATGAAGCGAACCGTATACGTCAAGAAATCGACGCACTTAAAGCTAAGCAACACAAACTCGAAGCGGTTCACATGAGCTATGAACATCCGCACTTTCCTTTTTACAAAGCAACCGTCCAACTTGAAGCAGATGCGAAAAAGAAAACCCCACTAAGAATCTTTGTCATTGTCTCCATAGCCTCTATGATTTCATTCCTAGTTGCGGTAGGCTTTTACATGTTTTATGGGGCCATTACGACGCGATTAACCGTAGGTGAGACGCTCACGCAAATCCTTTATTATACTGGCATCGTCTTAAGTCTAGTGCTTTTGGTAGTGTTCATGATTAAACTTACACCAGTCATTTACCGCCATGCAATGGACATGATTCGAAAACGCATGATTATCAAGCGTCAAGAAGACTTAACCATCGCTCAGGCGGAAAGCATGAACATGTGTGAAGAATATCAAACGCAACTCAATGAAAAACTCAAAGCCATCAAAAACGACATGAATGAACTTAAAAAAAATCTGTCAGGTCATGAGCGTGTGATTCGCGACTCGAACTTAATATCAGAAGAATACTATGGCATCGTTCATGATTTATTGGCGTACTTTGAGTCGAACCGTGCTGATTTTGTGAAAGAAGCACTCAATCTTTATGAAAATGAGAAGAAAACTCACTTCTATTTCACCCGTTTACTTGAAGGCATCCGCAATCAAACCATACCGATCCAAGATGTCTTTGATGAATCAATCGATGTCAAGACGTATGAGGAAAAAACACAAAAACCAGAGAAGGTAGAGACCGACATAGAAACGCCTAAAGACACGATAAGTGAGGTTTACCTGTTAAGTGCTCAATCAAACGAGAAAACAAGCAAAGAATCAAACAAGGCTACGGATAAAAAAGAAGCGAAGAAAACACAAAAAGCCGAAAAAAAAGCGTTAAAAGAAGCAAAGAAAGAAGAAAAAACGATGAAGAAACTTGATGTTTCAACGTCAGAAACATCGAAAGAAGCATCCGATGAGAACGCTTAATTATAATTAGTTACAAAAATACGGGGGATAGTCTTGTATCCCCCGTTAACTTAGTGTAAAATAGTATGATGGAAAAAACATGCTGAGTGGGTGATGCCATGAGTCGAACCGTGATTAAACATCAAGGGAGATCAACCCAAGTGACGCTATTTGTCGCTCTTTTTATGCTTCTTGGACTTTCAGCTGTAGCGATTGAACCTGATACGCTTGACGCTCAACTCTTTGGTGGGTTATCAGTTTATATGTTGATTTTGCATCTAACGGAACCGATGCTTTATTTTGCTTTAGGTGTGACAGCTATGTTTGGCTTATCACGGATAAAGAAACGTTCATCGATTCTAGTGTCAGAAGATAAAGCACTTTATCAACGGATTGCCTCGCATACCAATCAAGTTATCGTTATTGTCGATAAAAACGATCATATTGTGTTTATGAACAGCATTGGTGAGAAAGTTATAGGTAAACGCAAAGAAGATAAAAAACGCGCCTTCAGCAAACGCTTTGAAGATCAAGGCGATTACCAGTTATTCCGCGGACTTAACAGCAACTATTTCGTCCGTGTCTTTAAAGAGACGATTGAGTTTAAAGGAGACAGTGCAGACATTTATTATCTTGAAGATTTAAGCGAAGAAGTGTCGATTCAAAAAGACTTAAAACAACAAGTCTATAAAGACACCTTAACAAATCTACCAAACCGTCGTAAACTTCTCGTTGACTTTTCCCAAGATCTCACGCATTACGTTTCGAGTCAAAAAGAAGCGGTGTTTGTGATTCTTGATTTTGATAACTTTAAAGGCATTAACGATCAATACGGCCATGATTATGGCGATCAAGTTTTAGAACGTGTCGCAAAAATCTTCCGCAAATACAGCAACCACTTACTCACGTTTTACCGTTTAGGTGGCGATGAGTTTGCCTTGCTTGCCAAGATGCCCCGTCCTGAAGTGATCAAAATATTAAACACCATACGCCATGAAGTTGAAGCAACCGATTACCGCGGTATCACGTTATCGTTTTCCTACGGAACAGCCACAATGAAACACGACGATGAAACACGACGCTTCAGTGATTATTACTCAAAAGCGGATCAACGTCTTTATCATCACAAAGACGCATAAAACACGATAACCAAGCCAGAAAGCGCGCTTTCTGGCTTTTTTTATGTATTGACCACTTCGATGCTTACAAGCATAAACATTGTGTTGTTTTGAATATCAAAGTAAAATGAAGTTATCTAATAGAAAGGATGAATGATGATGACAAAACTTCGTAGGCAAAGAAAACTGAGCCCAGATGAGCGCGTTAAAGCGAAAGAACGCATACCTTTTTCACAAGACGATAAGCTTGAAAAGGATAAAGTTCTTTCAGAGATTAAAGTTGGAATTAATCAACACAGCGCGAAAATGTCGGCATTCAATGGATTCTATACTCCTTTTGACACCGTTAGAGACTTTCATGTGGATAAAGAACCAAAACGACGCAAACGTTAAAGAGATTGTACACCCACAGCATGTATATATCGATTTTTAAGAGCGCCTAAAAAGCGCTCTTTTTGTATGCCAATAAAAAAATCGGTTTACACCGATTTCTTTATTGGTTGTTTTTAATGGTGGTGAGTAAGCGGACGATTTCCGCAAGTGCATGCAAGAATAGGCCGGTTATAAAACCAACTAACCAGGTTCCAAATCCCAAAAGTGGTTGTTCGGCTATAATCGCAAAGAATCCGATAAAACCAAAGAGTAACCACGTGGCGTGGCCCGAGTTAATCAGTAACTTTTCAACCGGTATACGTTTGCTGAAGGTGTTAATTTCGGCTTTGATGTCGCGAAGCTTTTCATCTAGGCTTGCAATGGTTTCTAGTTCATCATCGGTCACATCAAGGGTGCGCTTTAATGGCACAGGTCCCTTGCTGGGTTCGACAAGCTTTAGCTGAAGCAGTTTCGCCTCACGCAGCTTTCCTTGAAGCAAATAGAGTTCTAAGCGTTTTTCTTTAATGATGCTTTGAATATCGTTTCCCTTTTCTTTTTTCATCCCATTTCCCTCCCTAGGTATTGGTAATCAGCTTTGTGGTGATGAGCGCTGACTGATAGATTGCCGGTAAGCCACTGCCTGGATGTGTGCCGCCACCAACCAAATAAAGATTTTCAATGTCTTGGTATTTGTTGTGGGGGCGATGATAAAACATTTGATTCAGCGAATGACTTAAACTAAACACAGCGCCTAAGTTAACGTTATAGGCATATTCCCAGTCATTCGGTGTGATGATTTTCTTTTTCACGATGTGTTCACGTAAATCTGTGATATGGGTTTTTGCTTCAATGCGTTTGAGTATTGTTTCAACGAACGCATTGCGTTCGTTGTCCCAGTCAATCTGTGCTTTGTTGTTAGGTACAGGCACAAGCACAGTCATCGCGGAATGGTTTTTCTTTTTGGTTAGGGTTTTATCAAGACGTGAGGGGTTATGTAGATAGAGGGTCATGTCATCGCTTAAGTCGTTTTTCTGGGTCATCTGTTTGAGGCTTTGTTTGTAGTCATCCGCAAAGATGATGGTGTGGTGTTCGAGTTGATAGGTTTTATCGAGTGCGAGATAAAGCATGAAGGTCGAAATCGAATAATCAAGCTTATCAATTTTTTTGGTGGTATAGGTTCGTTGGTCTTGGGCATTGACTAAGTGTTTGCCAAAGTACGCAAAATCACTGTTGTTGATGATGATTTTCGCCATGTCAACGGTGTCATCGTCAAACTGAATCCCGTAGGCTTTGCCTTGTCGGGTGATAATGCGTTTAACGGGCTTATTTAAGTGAATTGTGCCGCCGTATTCGGTGATGATTTTCGCCATCGCTGTATTGAGTTTATTCAGCCCACCTTCAACATGGTAAAGTCCCTTGACATGTTCAAGGTAAGACATCATCGTGTAAAGCCCAGGGGCTTTCCAAGGACTCATGCCTAAATACTTTGTTTGAAGGCTCATTGCATTGACTAAGTCATCGTCGACGAAGCGTTTTTTCAAGAGTTTTCCGACAGACTTACGTCGCCCTAAATAAGGTAAGGCCTTTAGCATATGGGGTTTTAAGTAATACCGTTTTTTATGAAACGGCATCTTTAAGATGGGTGAAACGGCTTCGAACTTCGTTTCTTGTTTATCCAAAAAATCAAAGTAATTAATCACATGGCCAGGGTACGTATCTTCCATGATTTTACGCATCTTGTGTCGGTCCGATGAGGGTTTTAAGGTTTTCTCATTAAAGAAGAGTTCATACATCGGATCGAGTTTATAAAGCTTGACGTAATCTTCAAGGTCACGTTCTGCTAAAGTAAAGATTTCTTTTAACGCGTCGATATACATTAGGAATGTCGGCCCAGTATCAAACGTATAACCACCTAAATCAAGTGGTTTCATACGCCCACCAATGGTTTGATCTTTCTCATAGATATGGACGTCGTACCCTTTTGCGCTCATAATCATTCCAGCCGCTAATCCACCAGGTCCGGCGCCAATAATTAGTACTTTTTTCATAGGTCACTCCATTCTTGCATATCCCCTTATGCATAGTATAGCATACCGCGCTTTTCACCACACGAAAAATATTCGATGAAGACACGCACAAAGGGATTTTGATGAAAAAAAAAGACAATTTCATTTGAAATTGTCTTTTTAGGTTAGTTTTCAAGATCGAGTTTTTTTAAGATCAGCGCTTTTTGTGAACGGTATTCCTCTTCAGTCAGAACCTCTTTTTTGTATAAATCGTTGATGCGTTCAAGTTCTGCGTATAAAGCGTCTTTTGAGGTACGTTTTTTTGGGGCGGGTTTTGTGTCGATTTTCGTTGAGACAAGGTCTAAAACCTGCGGATGCTTATAGTAATAAACGCCCATTAAGGCCGTAATAAGCACAAGGTAAAAAGGCGCGAAGCTCACACTAATGGAATAAAATTCACCCGATTCAATGTGGCGGAGTCCTTCAATTAAGAAAACAACCGTCCAAACGATGAGTAAGATTAATGAAAATAAGGTGCCACGTTCGATGATGTCGTCTTTCATATACGTATAGATAATAGTTCCTGCGAAGAGGAGAAGATAAAGCACAAAGACGAGTGTCCCATTGTCTTTGTCGACCATACTTACGGTTGTGCTTCCAAACGGGGTGATAAGTTTGTGCAAAGGCATAAAGAATCCAAGCATAAAGATAAAGCCAAATAGTCCTTGAAAAGCCATGTAGAGATGTTTTTTTGTCATGTTATTCATTGTCCTCTCGATTTAGTTTTTTTATGAGTAGTTGTTTTTGCGAGTCATATTCGTCTTTGGTTAAAATCTCTTTGTCGTATAACGCTTTTACTTTTTCAAGTTCCGCATAGATTGCTTCGCTTGAATGAAACGTGGGTTTAACGGTTTTTGACGTGGGTGCTTTGGGTTTGGTTTGCGTGAGGGTAAACGTTACACCCGATCCTGTTCCCCCAACAAATAATAACGCAAAACCCATCACGCTAATGGGGTTTATCTTATCGTTGATCATCCAATTACTGTAACGTGTATACGACGATGAACAAATAAAGACGGGGTAACCAGCGTCACCGGATTGATAAATATCAACATCGCCTTCCCAAGGGCCATCAAAGTAATACACGCCGCGTAGTGATGCCCCATAGTTTCCGAAGCTATCTTGCGCTTTAAAGGTTA
>SLQR01000099.1 GCA_007131405.1 Candidatus Izemoplasma sp. | reverse complement strand
GATGTTGGCCATTATGCGGAAAAAGTCTTTGGTGAAGCGTTAAAAGTGGAACTAACTGAGTATGATATTGATTGTCCAATTGACGCAAGCAAACACAATTTAGACCCATTCACATTTGTTTAATAATTGCATAAAAAAAGGTGCCCTCACAAAGGGCACCTTATTTTCATTTATACTTCAATAATAGCTTCTACTGGACAAACAACTTCACAAGCTCCGCAATCGATACAAACATCTTCATCAATGACATAGATATCTCCTTCAGAGATACAATCTACAGGACATTCTGCAACGCATGCTGCGCAAGCGATACAATCTTCCGTAATTCTTCTTGGCATTGTCATTCCTCCTTACAATAATCTAAATTCATTGTATAGTATAATGCTTGGATTGTAAATACTTTTTAGCGTATTTTCGCTTATTTAAAACTTTTTTAAGGTGTTTGAATGGTATCCTGTCATGCACGATGAAACACAAAAAATATTTGACTATCAAACATTCCATGATATAGTAGTATTGACACCTAGAATAGGGAGTGATGAGATGAAAAAGAGACTACGCCACTCAATAACATTCTTCGTATTGGTACCATTGATTCGTGTTTTTTTAAGAATAAAGTTTCGCTATAAAGGGATAAAATTCAAATCCGATAAAACCTTGAAAGGTCCATACCTAATCTTGTCTAATCACGCGCTAGCATTGGACCCTTTTTTGTTGTCCATGAGTTTTAAAGGACCCATCTTTTTTGTCGCAAGCGATATGATATTTTCAATTCCGTTTTGGTCAAAAATCATTCGTTTTCTTGTCAGTCCGATTCCAAAAACAAAATACCGAAGCGATATGGCCACAGTCCGTGATATGCTAAAAATGGTTAAAAGCGGTGGAACGATTGGGCTATTTCCAGAAGGCAATGCCACCTTCCACGGTAAGCTAATGCGGATTGATCCATCTGTGATTAAACTGATGCGTTTGCTTAAAGTGCCTGTCCTTCTATATACAATTACAGGTGGATATTTATCAAAACCCCGTTGGGCAAAACACAGTCGCAAGGGTCGTATTGAGGGGCGCGTAAAAACAGTTATTACCCCTGAAACCATCAAATCGTTAAGCGATGACGCATTATACGAACTCGTATTGAGTCATTTAACTGTCGATGAGTACGCTTTTCAAGCAAAGCACGCGATTCCTTATAAAGGTAAGGCGTTAGCTGAAGACATCGAGAGCAGTTATTTTTATTGCCCTTCGTGTCACCAGTTGCATACCTTAACAAGCGAACTTGATAAAGCAAAGTGTACGCAGTGTGATTTTGCGGTGCAATTTTTACCAAATGGACGCTTTAAACCGCTTTATGATGGACCCTATTATGAAACAACGTATCCTTGGTATAAAGCGCAAGAAGAGGCCTTAAAAACCATCATAGATGACCCAACAACGGATTTCTTGTTTGAAGATGTAAATGAAGCTGTTTTGGATGTGGAGCGATCAAAACGCAAAACACCGATTGGGCAAGCCACGATTCGTTTAAGCAAAGAAACCTTCGAAATTGCCATTGATGGTGCTGAAAGCCAGTTTATTCCTGTCAATAAAATTCAAGCGTCCGCACAACAAAAAAATAAATTGATTATTTACGATCAAACGTCACAAAAAACCTATTACTTTATCAATCATCCAAAGCGTAATGCCTTAAAATACGTCATGGCGATTGACATCTTGAAAGGAGCAAACTAACATGGACTTTATTCAAATGGATGTATGGGAAGGGTTACTTCATTTTGGTGGGTTAGCGGTGCTTTTGCTGTTTGCCAATATCTTGCGACGAAAGATTCCTTTTTTACGTAAGTCGCTTTTACCGACTGCGGTCATTGCTGGATTTCTCGGGCTTTTATTAAAAGAAACCGTCTTTGTGCCAGTCTTTGGGCAAGGGCAGTATGAATCCACTTTAACCGTTTTACGCATCATTACGTACCATGCCATTGCCCTTGGGTTTATCGCACTCGGGTTAAAGTCAGGCAATGCGCTTAAAGTAAAAGCGAAGAAGAACCGCAGTATCTATAGCGGGCTGTTAATTGTTTCTACGTATCTTATTCAAGGGTTCGTTGGCTTAACGCTTTCGATTGTAATGGCGTATACGATCTTTCCATCGCTTTTTAAAGCAGCTGGTATGTTGATGCCAATGGGCTTTGGTCAAGGACCAGGTCAGGCGCAAAACATCGGAAACATTTACGAGTTTGATTATGGCTTTGTCGGTGGTACCACGTTTGGGCTTGCGATTGCGTCATTTGGATTTATTTGGGCAAGCGTTGCGGGTGTTATTTACTTGAACATGCTGTATAAAAATAAAAAACTTACCCGCACTGCCTCGCATAAATCAACACTGATCAGCAGTCAAGAAATTGAAACGCCGGATGAAATTCCAGTTGCTGAGGCGATTGATAAGTTTACGATTCAAATTTCGCTTGTCTTAATGGTTTATGTTTTCACGTTCTTGTTTATCTTTGGGATGAAAACCTTAATGGAACACGGTTTATTTGGTGAATTTGGCATGAATACGGTTTTACCACTCATTATCGGATTTAACTTTATTTTTGGGATGCTTTTCGCGTTGCTCTTTCGACGCATTTTCATGTTTTTACGTAAAACAAACCTAATGACACGTCAGTACCCAAATAACTACATGCTTAATCGTATTGCTGGGACCGTGTTTGACTATATGATTGTCGCGAGCATTGCGGCGATTCGTGTTGAAGACTTACGTGGCTTGTGGTTACCGTTTTTGATTATTGCCTTTGTGATTGGGTTAATGACCCTATTTTACATTAAGTATATGACCGCACGCATTTACCCTGAATACCCAATAGAAGCAAGTCTTGGGATGTTTGGGATGTTAACTGGAACGGCGAGTACAGGGATTGTGCTTTTACGTGAGGCTGATCCTAACTTTGAAACACCGGTAGCCAATGACCTTGTGGTAGGTTCCTCGACAGCGATTATGTTTGGATTCCCGATTCTTTTGCTTGTTGGGCTCGCACCGACAGGAACTGTGCAGATGTTTGCAACGCTCGGTATTGTTTTTGTCTTAAGTGTGG
>SLQR01000079.1 GCA_007131405.1 Candidatus Izemoplasma sp. | reverse complement strand
GCAGCAGTATTGTTCATAGAATCAATATCAGATTGAATGCTTCTACTTATTAAAAACCCTACAACTGGAACATTAATCAAAGCTGCTCTACCACTTAGTGCCAAGAAATTCCTAGTAGACCGTACGTGTACATATCTATTATCTACATACATCTTCGCTTTTTGATCAAAAAACACTTCCAACATGACTTCGTTCTCTCGATCTACTCCATCTGGAAAATTAATTGTTGATGAACTGTTTATTAATTTATAATCATAGTAAATTTGTGTAAGTCCTATTGCAATAGTTGTCAATGCAATCGATATCACAATAAATGAGATAATAAATTCACCATTAGGATCTATAAACATTACTGGATTATTTGCCACATAAACATATGTGTTATGAGATAAGGTGTGCCCTTGACCACCCAGCAACCCATCGGAATTTATAAATCGACCTGTTTGAGGATTATAATATCTTGAGTTTAGATAATAGTAGCCTGATTCTTCGTCCCATCTATAGCCTCTATATCTATAAGGGTTAATATCTGAGAGTGCACCAAATTTTGAAATGATATTGCCCCATGCATCATATCTATAGGTTGCGACTATATTGCCACTTATATCAACAAGTTCTATGATATCACCTTGTAAGTTCGTGATATAAAAATACTCATTACCGTTATAGTTCATACTTAATAACGTTCCATCAACATCATAAGTAAAATAAAGTGTGGTTCCATCACTGCGTTCTTCTATTAGTACTTTATCGCCATCTAAGGTGTAGGTGGTTGTTAAAGAGCCACCACATGAGTTACGTTGCTTTGAAGTGCTTCACTTAAAAATGTTTTTTTATAAGCAGTAAGTTTCTCTAACTAATTATACCCTTTCTTATTTATCTTGTATAGAGGCAGATATGTCCTACTTCAAACTTTTTTAAAAAATTGTATTTAGAACTATAAAAAAATCCATTTATCAAAGATGATAAATGGATTTTATTGACATTTTGGTGCGAATGGGGAGACTTGAACTCCCACAGACTTACGTCCACATGGCCCTCAACCATGCGCGTCTACCAATTCCGCCACACTCGCAGTGGTGGAGAATGGCGGATTCGAACCACCGACCCCTTGCACGTCAAGCAAGTGCTCTCCCACTGAGCTAATCCTCCGTTAAAGACGAGTTAAATTATATCACTTAAGGCTTTTCAAAGTCAAGGGAAAACACATAAGAACACGATATATTTTTTTCTTACGTATCTTTATTCTTAAATTAACTTCAATCCATTATACCAGGATCTTATGTCTCAATCCTAATTATTCAATTAAGGGAATTGGTTTAACTGACTTTAAGTGATGACTTATGTTTTATCGAGCAATGGCCTTTTGCATCGAAGTCATAAAAAAAGCCGATAATCGGCTTATTATATGCATTGGCATTCCGGGAGGGATTCGAACCCCCGACCGATGGCTTAGAAGGCCATTGCTCTATCCAACTGAGCTACCGGAACATTTCAAACGCGTTATTTATTATATAATAAGCACGTTTAAAAGTAAAGCAAATCCCCGAAGTATTTCTGGTTTGGAAAATACGGTTATTCTTCGTCTAATCGAGCGAAGTAATCAATCCATAGAAGACGTTTACTTCGTTCGTAATCGTTAATATACTGTTCAAGTTGATTGCGCAAGTCCGATTCAAGGGTTGATGGGACGTGTGAAGCATTGTTTAAGCCGTAGTAATATGCACCATCGGTTAACGATAAATCCGCGAATAAGACGTAATTTGGCTTATTACTAAATAAATCTTGACCAAAGAAATAGCGGAATTCAGCATTTGGGTAAACGAGATTTAGAATGGTTGGTGCGAGGTCAATCGTGGAGCCAAGTTGGTCAAACGTCTGCGGGGTTTCAATCGACGCATGATACATAATCAGGGTTTGTTGGTAAAGGGTTTTCGATGCCGTATCAATGCCTGTAAATGTTTCGTAAACCTGATCATCAAGCATGAACGGGTAGTGGTCGGTGTATAGAATAAGCAATGTATCATCATACACCTCATGAATCTGTAAGTAGGTGATAAGGTCGGTCATGAATTGATCAAATTCAGCCATTTTTTGCAAGTAGACACGGATTTCTTGGTCGAGGTCAGCGTCGTAGACGGAATCAATACGATCGTTGTAATGGTCGGTATACAGTGGTTGATAGCCACCGTGAAGACCGTAGGTTAAAAGTTTTACATAAAAAGACTCTGTTGGGTCAAGGTAATGTTCAAAAAACTGCATCATTTCCGTATCAAGCAGTGGATTGTAGGTGTCTTTATCTAAATCTTCGATGAATTTATTGGTTTCAAAGCCGAGGCTTGGCATCATTGTTTCGCGCTGATAAAACCATTCATAACCCGAATGAAAATAATAGGTTGAATACCCGGCATGCTGAAGTTGGGCTGGCATGCTATAAGGGTAGTCGTTATGTTTGTGGGTATAACAGACATTGTTTGACCACGGGTTAGACCGACGGGCATACAGGCCAGTGGTCGCCATAAATTCACTGTTGCACGTTGCGCCTTGGCTAAAGACAGGAACGTAATAGTTTTCAAACGTGTAGCCTTCTTGCATCAAACGATAAAGTGTTGGGGTTATAATGGGGTCAATAAAACGGGTGTCTAAGGATTCAACGGTGATTTGAATGACATTGCTGCCTTCAAAGTGTCCGGTGTAATCGTTTGGTTGATGGGCTAGGCGCTGATCGAAGTAATCATCGAGTTCTTGCATCACTGCCTCGCTGTCAAGCTGTTTTGGCAGACGGAACGCGTCCAGTAAATGGAAATAATAGTAGCCAAAATCAGACACAAAAGCCATTTGATCATGGGGTTCGTTATACGCGTAAGTATCGCTTAGATAATAGTCTAGCGAATAGTCATGCGTTTCGCGGTTAAAGTGAAAGAGCATGGCAAGATGCATAAAGAGAATAAACATTAAAAAAAGATAATCGGTACGGAAAAGGTTATCGGGTGTTTTTTGTTTGACGAGGATGAAAAACAACAGGCCAACGACAATTGCCAAAATACCAAGCGCAGGTAAGATGCTTAAATCGTATTCAACCGTAAGTTCGGCAGACATAAACGATAGCCCTTGAGTGCTTGCACGGGTGGTAATCATCGAGAAATACTCATAATACATCACATCGGCAATTGCGACGAGTGTCCAGATAAAGCCAAATAGCGTGTAGAATGTTTTTTGCATCCACGCTTTGTTTAATTTAGCGACGAGCATAAAGATTGCGATTAAAGCAAGCGCATCAAAAAGCAAGCCCATGCTCAAGATGGACATCGGGAGTATTATGCTTAAAACAAGGCGTAAAAGCATAAGGTAAACAAAGCTTATAATCATAAGATTCATCGAGCGTTTCATTGACATCACCTAAGGGTATTATATCATTAATTCCTATAATTCAAGCCAAAAAAAAGAGAACTTATAAGTTCTCTTTGCGTTCAAGTTGTTTGATAAAACACGCGTCATCGGTACGGCATTTTTCTGTTCCATGATGAATGCATGTGCCTTCAACGACAATTTGCAGTTTTTGAATGTCGAAGTTTTTGAAAATCTCTTGTTGTTTAAGTAGGTCAAAAATCTTACTGTCGTTAATTTCAATGATGTTGTTGTTTACTTTACAGGTTACATGAATATGAGAGTCCGCTGAGTGCGATCGGTCATCAATGGTTAAATCGTAATGCTTCTTCCCGTTGATAAAGATTTGGGTTATGATTTTGTGCTCAATTAAAAAGTCGATGTTGTTATACACCGTCCCCAAGTTTCGATACCCACGCTTTTTAAGTTCTGTGTGAATCTCTTGGATGGTAAGGTGTTTCCCTTCTAATACATCGATAATAGCTCGGCGCTGTTTGGTAATGCGCACATTCTGTTTTCTGAGTTCGTTAAATACTTTTTCTTTTGAGTCCATTTTCATCACCTATTTGTATATTAACATTTTTCTAAATAAAAGAGTAGCAAAATACGTTTCCAAAAAAACAGCCCTTTTTATTAGGCCGTTTTCATGACTTTTTCATGAAGTTTACGAATTACATATTCAGGCACAAACGTCTCTAAATTTCCATTAAACTGGGCAATTTCTTTAACCGTTGTGCTGCTTAAAAAAGAGTACTTATTGTCGGTCATAAAGAAGATAGAATCAATCGATTTATCGAGCACACGGTTGGCGTGGGTCATTTGGAACTCATATTCAAAGTCCGTCAATGCGCGTAACCCACGAACAATGTGGGTAGCGCCTAAGGTTTTTGCTCGATGAACGGTTAATTCAGCGCTTGTTTCAATTTGGATTTTGTCGAGACAACTCTCTAAGGTTTTCTCGATCATGTCGATGCGTTCATCTTTTGTAAATAACGTATTTTTATTCGGGTTTGTGCTGACGAGAATAATGACTTTATCAAAGACTTTAAGTGCTCGCTTAACCACATCAATATGCCCATAGGTAATCGGATCAAAACTTCCTGGATAGACCCCTATTTTCATGCTTGTTCGCTCCATTCATAAAACGTAATGTTGGTAATCCCAACACGACGATCTTTTTTTAGTGTAAACCCCTCAGGTATACGAATATCCGTGCTTTTATGGGTTAATGATACCATTATTCCGTGCGGTTGTAAAAGGTTCTTTTTGGCAATCAACTCCAACGCTTCATCCAGCATTCCAGCCGTATAGGGTGGATCAAGGATAATCACATCAAAGGTGGCGGTGGTGGTCCGTAAAAACATAAGGGCATCGTCCTTATGTTGCGTTGCATTAAGAATCGATAAGGCATTGATGTTTTCTTTCATCACCAGAAAAGCTTGGGGCTGTTTTTCAACGAAGGTGGCGTGGGTGACACCACGCGATAACGCTTCAATGCCTAGCGCGCCGCTGCCCGCAAAAAGATCAAGTGCCGCGGTGTAGCTTTCAAGCGGCCCAAGCATCGAAAACATCGTTTCTTTTACTCTATCTTTGGTGCTTCTTGTTGAATCAAGACCAACTTCTTTGAGTTGGCGTCGTCGGTACTTTCCTGCGATCACACGCATAACAATCCCTCCAAAAAAGAAAGTGGGCAAGCGCCCACCTTTTTATGTGTATGTAATTTGGTTTACGGTTTCGCGGTCGAGCTTCTCAACAAGCAACTTAATCAGTTTCACTAAGTTATCGTAATCGTCTTGGTGGACGATTGAAGTGTGAGAATGCAAGTAACGAACAGGTAAACAAAGCGCGATTGATGGAACCCCTGAACGGGTTAAATGGATCTTCCCACCATCGGTTCCGCCGCGTTGCAAGTAGGTGAGTTGGTATGCGACATCGTTGTCTTCACAAACCTTAATGACAAAGTCTCTTAAGCCTTTGTGACCAACCATCGATGAATCGGAAATCATAATGCCAACACCATCACCTAAGACGGTATCTTTACTTCCTTTTGGAAAGTCATAAGCGATAGTCGTATCAACAGCAATCCCGATATCTGGGTTGACTTTGTAAGCACTTGTTCCAGCGCCACGTAGTCCAACTTCTTCTTGAACAGTTCCAACGCCAAAGTATATATTTGGGTGTTCTGTATCTTTAAGCGCATGTAGCGTTTCAATCGCAGCGGCACAACCAACACGGTTGTCCCACGCTTTTCCAAGTAAGTATTTTTCGTTGTTCATTGGTGTGGTTTCAATGAATGGGGTAATCATATCGCCAAGACGAATGCCAAGTTTTTCTGCCTCTTCTTTGTCTTTGACGCCCATATCAAGATACATGTCGTCTAGTGGTACAGGTTTTTTGCGTTCTTCTGGAGTTAAAATATGCGGGGCTTTTGCGCCGATTACTCCGCGAAGACGTTTGCCTTCTTTGGTGGTGATTTCCATTTGTTGAGCAAGCATAACTTGGCTCCACCAACCACCAGCTGGGATAAATTTAACGTAGCCTTCATCGGTTAGTTTTGTAACCATGAATCCGACTTCGTCCATGTGTCCAGCCACCATAATTCGTGGCCCTTCTGGGTTTCCAACTTTTTCTGCAATGATGCTGCCTAAGTTGTCGAAACTCACCGTTCCGTAATCTTTCATATGGGTTTCCATGTACTTACGTACAGCGGTTTCGTTGCCAGGTATTCCGTTAAGCATTGACATTTCTTTTAAAATTTTACTCATGTTGTCCTCCAGTATTTAGTTTGATTTCTTTTGTCGAAGCATATCAATTCCAAAGTACAGAAGAATGGCTCCGTAGATAATGATAATAGCAAATAAAATCCATTGGAACAGTTCACCAAGGTTTGGTCCACCAAACCAGATGTATGCACCAAGCGTTAAGATAGCAATAAAGACCACGAAGGTTAGAAAACTGCTTCTAAGTTTAAGCAACTGCATAATTAATAAGTACGCAAGGCCACGCATATAAAGCACAAGCCCAAGGGTAAACGTAATACCCAGTTGATCAAACATTAGTAAAACCGCCACGGTAATCGCAACAATCGCTTCAACAATCAAAATCAATAACGCATTGCTGTCTTTGTAACGGGTTCTTTCTTTCGCAAAGTGCAACAAGGTGTACACAATAATTAAGACACCAATCACGATGTTTAATGTATCGCTAAACCAGTTAAACACGAACATACCAAGAATGGCTACAATAATTAAAGCAAGCCCAAAAACAATATTAAGAATCGGGTTTCCAAACACAAATTTTTTCATAACTACCTCCTACTTTATTTTAACATAAATTTATGTATTCTCGTTTTCTTGTTCTAATTTTTTTATTTGATTGTTTAAGACATGGTTAAAGCCTTCTAAAAAGAATTTCAATTCTTTTGAGCGCATCCCTTTTAATAAATCTTCTTCACAAGCCTTTTCAAGGTGTGTGACTTCTGAACAAATCATTTGACTCTCTTCGCTTAAATGAATATGCACGAGTCTACGGTCTTCAGGGTCTTTTTTACGCACAATCATCCCACGTTGTTCTAAACGGTATAAAACACCGGATAAGGTTGCTTTATCCGTATCCATGTAGACGAGTATTTCCTTTGCGGATGTTCCTGGGTGTTCACTTATTGTTTTCATGACTTGATACTGAGCAAAGGTCAAATCGTAACGCTCTAAGATTCTTGTCATGAGACGTTTATGGAGCATGGCACCTTTGTGCATCATTTGGCAAATTTCCATCTCTTCACCTCGTTTTTAGGTTGTATACAAATTATTATAAGCGAAAATAGCCAAAAGTCAAAAAAAGGTGCTTTTTAAGCACCTTTTAGCTGACAATTTGGTCTTGATCTCTTTTTGGGTCTTCTTTTCTTGGGACATCCATATCTTCTGGCATGTCGTATTTTTCGGTTTCTTTATCCATTTGTTTACGGCGACGGTATAAATTGTATCCACCATAGGCATCCACACCAAGGTAACTACCAGATGCGATACTAAAGAAAATCATTAACCAGATAAAATGTTCGGCGCGAATGGCCAAGGTAATAATAAGGGTTCCCAAAATAAGGGTTCCGATGTGGAATAAATAGGTTGGATGATCGCCCTTTTCATTCCCATCACTAAGTCCATAGAAATGCACCATTCCACGGACAATCAATACACCACCGAAAATGAAATTAAAGATCTGTTCGAGTGGTTCACCACGAACAATCGCATTCCCGACAAAGAGTGTTGCAATAATCAAATTCATAAAAATCTCGAAGATGTTAATGGTTTTAATCAAATCACTTCGTTGGGTTTTAATAAATGGCACCATACGCATTAGCGCATAACCACCAATTAATATTCCAAAGAATGCTTCAACCCAGTGTTCAATTCCCATGTAATACAATATCAGTGCGAACGAAAACAGTAATGCTGCACCGATAATCTTAAATACCCAACTGTACACATTGACTGTTGTTTTTATTTTAGCCATTCAATACCCTCCTATTTTTCTCTTACCCCTATAATAAGCGGATTTCAAGAAAATAGCAAACAAAAACCTAGAGTTTTGGAAACCACTCAATTGCAGAACCGAGTTCTACTATGGGGGTAGCCTCTTACAATAACCATTAGGATTCCTTACGGGTTCTAAGGTTTTCACACAGGTTACGCCTTGGCTCCTATATGTTTAATTTGGGGTCGCACATGAGTGATTTCCAACACTCTAGGTTACTTTTATTATAAGTCTGAATGAATTTCTTGTCAATTTAGGTGCATGAAGCCACTGACTCGATTTAAACTTTCTATTTCTGTTTTGCTTTATTTCTATTTAGATTTTTTCGCTTTAGCAAGCGGTTTTTAATTTTATTTATTAAAAAAAATTGAGTAATTTTATGTTTTTGGTTATTTATGGGCTTTATTTATTGTGTGATAAATTGACCTAATAGGATTACTTATCCAACAATTTAAGCGGTTCTGAGCGATAAAAAAAGCAGTTTTACACTGCTTATTTTAATAACGCTTCAACAAGTTCTGCTTTTTTCAAAGCGGAGTACCCAGTAATGTCTTTTTCTTTACATAGGTCTTTAAGCTCTGCGACAGTCATGTCTTCAAGTTGTTCTTTGGTAAGGGTGCTTTTTGCTGGGGCTTTAGTTGCTTCTACTTTTGCTTCTGGTTTTGCTTCTGGTTTTGCTTCTGGTTTAATATCGCCCGATAATCCTTTTTTAGCGGTTTCAGCAATGTGAGCGAAACCTTGTGGATCGTTTACAGCAATGTCTGCTAACATTTTACGGTTGATGTCAACACCTGCTAAGCTTAGTCCGTTGATCATACGTGAGTATGAAAGACCATTTAAGCGTGCTGCAGCGTTAATACGTGTAATCCATAATTTACGGAATTCTCTTTTACGTTGTTTACGGTCACGGTAACTGTATTGAAGTGACTTCATTACCTGTTCATGTGCGGTTTTATATAATAAATGTTTGGAACCGAAATAACCTTTTGCAAGCTTTAATATTTTTTTACGTCGTTTGCGTGCGACGGTACCACCTTTAACTCTAGCCATGGTAGTAACCTCCTTTTTCGTTTAATATTATAAATTATCTAAATGTTGTTTGATACGTTTTTCATCGCTTTTTGAGATGAAGTTCGCGCTTCGGTTGTTACGAATCGTCTTTTTGGATTTATTCCCTTTTAAGTGGGCTCTATTTGCGTGTGACACTTTAAGTTTTCCTGTTGCTGTAACAGACACGCGTTTTTTCGTTGCCGAATGGGTTTTGATTTTAGGCATCGGTAATCCTCCTTTGGTTATTTATCTTTTTTTGGAACTAAGGTCATAATCATAGTACGACCATCTTGCTTAGGACGACTTTCGATTTCTGCGATGTCTTCGCATTTTTTAGCAAAATCGAGCATAACTTCACGGCCTTGGTTGGTGTAAGCCATTTCGCGTCCACGGAAGCGGATCGAGATTTTTAGCTTATCGCCTTTTTCCAAGAACTTGCGTCCATTTTTGAGCTTTGTTTCAAAATCATGTGTGTCAATCTTTGGAGAGAGACGTAATTCTTTAAGTGTGGTGGTTTTTTGTTTTTTCTTCGCTTCACGCGCTTTCTTTTGTTGCTCAAAGCGATACTTGTTGTAATCCATAAGTTTTGCCACAGGCGGTTTGGCTTGAGGCGCAACTAAAACCACATCGAGATGACGCTCTTCAGCGATATCTAACGCTTCGTTTTTTGTCATCACACCAAGTTGGTCACCAGAATCACTTATAACCATCATTTCACGCGCACGAATGTCTTCATTGACAATACCTTGATTTTGAGGGCGCTTGTTGTCATTCTTTTTGTTAATACTTTTCACCTCCTGAAATTGTGGGGAAACAAGAAAAAAAGTGCGGGTACACGAATGTACCCACACTTGAAATATCTCACGTATTATCGCAATATATTTGTAGCGTTGACCCATTGACTTAATCAATCGGGTGAGAGTGGGTACTCTTCTTTCCACCTATTTTATTAACGTTATTAATTATACCACTTAAATACTGTTTGTCAACTATTTATCATCCTGTTTTGGACGAATAAGATGTTTTGTGTAATCTGCCTTATTAATTTGATGGTTTCTCGCAATTGCCATGGCACCTTTGGGCACATCTTTTGTCACGGTGCTTCCTGCAGCAATAAAAACTTCATCCCCAATGGTAATCGGTGCGACTAAGTTGGTATTGCAGCCGATAAAGACATCATTCCCAATGATCGTTTTATGTTTTTGAACGCCATCGTAGTTCACGGTCACACTGCCACAACCAAAGTTAACGTTTTCCCCTGTGGTTGCATCTCCGATATACGCGAGATGAGCGGCCTTCGTATTTTTTCCAGTGGTGGATTTTTTAACTTCAACAAAGTTTCCAATGCGGTTATCCGGACCGATTTCAGCCCCGTTTCTTAGATGAGCAAATGGCCCAATCGTCGAGCGCGGATGGATAATGGAATCATACACTAAACTGTGTTTTACCTGTACTTCCTTATGAATTATGCTGCTATGGATTTCGGTGTTTGGTCCAATCACAGCATATGGTTTAATGTGTGAATCGCCTGTTATCGTTGTATTTGGATGAATCGTTACTCCAGGTTCGATGCGTACATTGTGACCAATGGTTACGGTTTCTGGGTTAATGATTGACACGCCATTAAGCATGTGCTCTTTATTGATCTCATCACGCATATATTTTTCCGCAACACTGATTGCGTACAGGTCATTAACACCCATGACGCGATAACTATCACGCATGACAAATGTTCCGATGTGGTAATCTGGTTGCATCAAGGCAACGATATCGGTTAGATAGTATTCCCCTTTGCGCTTATTTTTCTCGATTTTTGGCAACATCTCAAAGAGCAATGTATTATCCACCGCATAGATACCGGTGTTAATTTCTTTGATTTGTTTTTGTTCTTTGGTGCAATCGAGTTGTTCAACAATCGATGCAATGCGACCGAATTGGTTACGCACAATGCGCCCATAACCTTTTGGGTTATCGACGTGTGTTGTCACAACGGTCATGTCGTCATTGGATGATCGATGCGCGTTTAGAATTTTATTAATGATTTTGTCGTTGATCAGTGGCATATCACCTAAAAGAATGATGGTAGTTCCTTCTTTTTCTTTTAGGGCGTCTTGAGCCATAAGCGTGGCGTGACCCGTTCCGAGTTGATCCTCCTGATGCGCAAAAGTAACACGCCCTTCAAGCAGGTCTTCAAAGACTTCTCGCTTATGTCCAACAACAAGGACACTTTCATCAAGTGTGCTTGTTTCAAGGTTTTCAACGATGTATTCAATCATTGGTTTTTTCAAGATTGGGTAGGCGCATTTTGGCATTTCTGTTTTCATGCGCGTGCCTTTTCCTGCAGCTAAAACGATGGCATAATTAGGCATGGTTATCACTTCCCGTTTCCTTTATTGCTGTAACAAGTTGATCGATGACTACATCGACAACATCTTCACTTTCATGGCTAACGGTCACGCGGATAACAGGCTCAGTCCCACTTGGACGAACCAAAAGCAAACTGTCTGGTCCAAGTGTTTTTTGCGCTTCCTTAATGGCTGTTTTAACGTCTTTCGTATCAAGTACTTTCTTGTCAATGTCTTTAATATTAACCATTTTTTGTGGGTTCATTTTTACGTCTTCTATGTAACTTCTTAGTGACATTTTTGTCGATTGTAACACTTTTAAAAGATAAACAGCAACCAGTAATCCATCACCTGTATGCAGTATATCATTTAAAATAATATGCCCGCTGTTTTCGCCACCAAGGGTATAGTCATTTTTTAAGATTTCACGGCTGACGTATTTATCCCCAACATCGGTACGCACCGTTTTAATCCCGAGTTCTTTAAACGCTTTGACAATACCAGGGTTACTCATTTTCGTTAAAACTACGGTATTTTTTGCCAGTTTGTCTTTCTTTTTTAAGTACTTTGCGATGGCATAGATCATTAAATCACCGTCAACAATATCCCCACAGTGATCCACGGCGATGCATCGGTCCCCATCGCCATCAAAG
>SLQR01000090.1 GCA_007131405.1 Candidatus Izemoplasma sp. | reverse complement strand
GTGCGCTTTTGTAGATGCCATCTTTATAGGTTGCCTTGATTACAAGGCCTTTTTCTTTATCAAGATATAGGTTTTCCTTGTCATCGACGTAATGTTGTTTTTCGTTGTTGGCCCATTTCTCGCCAACTTCTATGTTCCAGTCTTGTTCATCTAAATCGTTCATGTTTCGAAAATCAAAATGTTTTAGTAACTTCATGGGTGTAACTCCTTTTTGTGTTTTATGCTTTTAGTACACGTGTTGTTTCTCCATTGATTACATAAGTATCGACGGTAACAGTATCGCCAACATCGGTACGCATTTGTTTATCGATCATTTGCAAAATTTTACGAGCCGCAATTTCTCCCATCTTGCGCGCGTCTTGTCGAATGGTAGTTAAAGGCGGTTGAATTAATTGTCCGAGGTCAATGCCATCAAAGCCTACGATGGAGTAGTCTTTGGGCACGCTTTTTCCTGCTTCACGAATTGCTTTTAAAGCCCCTATAGCAAGCATATCCGATGCGCAAAAAACAGCGGTTGGCTGATTCTCTAACTTTAGGATACGTTTCATGGCTCGGTACCCATCTTCTTTTGAGAAGTATGCCCCAGACACTAAAAATTCATCCGGCAAATCAAGATTAAGTTTATTCATATATTTTTCAAAGGCATCTTTACGGGTACCACCGATAAACGTTTCATCGTCTCCATAAATATGGGCAATTTTTGTGTGGCCAAGATCGTGGAGATATTGAACACCTTGTTTCATGCCTTCTTCATTGTTTGATGTCACGGTTACGGCTGTGTCTACGAAGTAATCAATAATCACAACCGGTAAGTTTGATTGATAAAGTTCGAGCATTTCGTCGCTGTTAAAGTCCTCACATAAGACCAAAATACCCTCAACTTGTTTGCGTTTTGAATGCTCAAGATACGACCCATGTTCTTTTCCCATGTTTTTGGCTAGAAACATGATGTCATAGCCATTGGCTTCGACAACACCTTTAAAACTTTCCAAAATTTTTGCAAATAGTGGATGTTGAAGACCTTGGTTCGTAACCTCTTCAAAGATAATCCCTATCGTGTTTGACTTGTGTGTCTTCAGTGAACGTGCTGAAGAGTTGGGCACATAGCCCATTTCTTTACAAAGTTTTAAAACTTTGTCGCGTGTTAGTGGTGAAATATCCGTATAGTTATTTAATACTTTGGACACAGTAGCCACACTAAAACCCGATTTTTTAGAAATATCTTTGATTGTTACCATTAGTCTTCCTCCCTAATCACTTCAAAATAGTTAAGCAATAATCCGCCTTGGTCGGCTTGGATTCTTAATGTATGAACCCCTGCCGCTAATTGGAAGGGTTCGCTAGTTACATTATACCACTCATCTTGTGTTTCAAAAAAGTTTTGTGCTAAAGGAAAACGCGGAGAACGCCCAAAAAGCGATAACGTTCCTCCATTTGGTGTTTTGACGCGGTATACGATGCGGTAAGACCCTGATTCAGGAATTTCAATAAAATATTCAGCCCTACTGCCCTCGCTTAAAAACTCGAGATGGTATCCGTCACCGTCGTCGGTAATAGCACGACGCACACTTTGCATACGGTCATATTCATCGGCCTCAATACGTTCATTAATCGTTCGAACTGATTCAGTCTCAATCAGCATGGCTCGACGAGGTGCTGTTTGGCCTTTGAAGTCCACCGCTTCCACCTCAACCACATATTCAGTAGATGGGTCTAAATTGTCAACACGAAAGGCGTTTACCGTGGTATCGCCAACAAGGATATCATTTACATAAACATTATAGTGTGAAACCATCACATCGTGTTCAGCATGATCCCATTTGAAACGGGCTGATTCATGCGTCGCTTGTTGTAAAACTAACCCATTCACCTGTTCTGGTGGGTTTTTAGTAAGCCCAGCGTAATCCTTTTGGTATACACGAACATATTTTATTTGCATGCTTTGTGGGAAAACAGAATCATCGATCCCTCTTACGCCACCCCAGTCGCCGCCAACGGCCACATTTAAAATAAGGTGGAAAACATCATCAAACGGCCAAGCATCGCTGACTTCGTTGTTGATGTTCATATCCGGATTAAACCCGAACTGAGCAAAACGTTCTCCATCCACAAAAAGCTCAATTTTTCCAGGTTCCCAGATCATCTCATAAAGATGAAACTGTTCTTCAACCGTAGGTATGTTAACGGAATAACCAATTTGCGTACCAATTTGATGATTAAAAGCTCCGGTGTGGATCGTTCCATGAACGACACCTGGGTCGTAGCCAACATACTCCATGATATCAATTTCACCAATATGTGGCCAGTTCGACACTTGTCTATTGGTTGGAAGCATCCAAATCGCTGGCCAAAGACCTCGTCCACTTGGCATTTTTGCCATCACCTGAACGCGTCCATACTCCCACTCACCACGGTATTTCGTGACTAGACGTGCCGAGGTGTAATCATAACCGCTATGGTCTTCTTTAACGGCACGAATATTCAAAATTCCATCTTCAATAAAGACGTTATTTAGATCGGCGTTGGTATAATATTGCAACTCGCGATTACCCCAACCACCACCTCCAACGTCATAGCCCCAACGGCTTGGGTCTGGCAAGCCATCTTCGTCAAACTCATCACACCACACCGGTTGCCAGTCATCGATGTTTGATAAATACGAACATTCATCAGGGACAAGGCTTCGCGAATCATAACCTCTTGGTGTGCATGCCCATAGAAGCATTCCTATGAGCATGACTAACGGTATTAAGAATAGCTTTTTCATGCTATCTACTCTCCTGTAATTCCGGTTCTGTCAATACTTTCTACAAAGTAACGCTGCGTAAAGAAGTAAAGAATGAGAAGCGGTAATATGGTTAAAATATTTCCAGCAAGCTTCGCCGATTGCATCAGTTCACGAGCACGGCTACCTTCTGGATATAAACTTGTGTAATCTTGGAAAAATTGTTCAACACGTAAAGGCAGTGTGGATAAAGGACTGCGGTCTAAAAACAAGCCACTTAAGTACGTCTCATTATAATACCACACAAAACTAAACAAGAAGACAATGATAATGGCAGGTACTGCTAGAGGAATCGCAATTTTTGTAAACACTTGAAACGGCGTTGCCCCATCAAGTTCCGCCGATTC
>SLQR01000082.1 GCA_007131405.1 Candidatus Izemoplasma sp. | reverse complement strand
CCAAACGCATCCATTTCTGCCTTAAGGGCAAACTGAACATCCGACATATCCATTTTACGTATTTTGATGTTCATGCTCAATCGAGTCCCCTGAATTTCTGTTTGAGATTTTATACAAAAACATTTGCGAAACATAAATGACAGACAGCAACACACCAATGTAGATCAGATGATTTGAGAATATCATGTCCACGTTATCAGGAATTTCAGTCACAAACCAATAATTTGCTTGAGTCGTTTCACCTAAGTTGGATAAAGCTTTATTGATATTATATATAACCGGTGCCACAAGCAACACCATGATAAAGGTTTTATATGTGGCGCGCAAGGTCACGCGGAAGTTATACGCTTTGTAATAATAAAGCGGAATCATAATAATCGTCATGTGAATTAAAATAAAGTGGTGATAACGTACATTATAGTAGGGGAATCCATAACTAAAAGGCACGAGCAATGCCATCGATCCGCCTAATACCCCAAAGAAAAATACATACTCAAAAATACGTTGAGAATTTGTTTTTAAGAGTGCTAGATTCATTAAGACGGCAAAACTGCAAATATGCAGCGGCAAGGAAAATCGACCATTATACCAATTGTGTGCATGGTAAACCAACTCCAAAAAGATCAGCCAAATAAAGACCCCATTGCGAACGCGCTTTTCATACTTGCTTTGATAGATAGCTCGTGAAAAGTGCAAGGGTAAAAACACAGCCAATACCCCGAAGCCAATAAGCATGTAGTGATGCCAAGTAAAGAGTTCTACCGATCGCCCTGTCCCATGTTCAGTCACATAACCAAAAAAGTTTTCCCACATAGTGTTTCACCCTTCTATTTCTTTTGTAGTTCAATCTCTGCTTCTGTTTCGCGTAAATAAATAGGTGCTAATAAGTGAATATCTTTAACTTCTTCCAATAAATCACTTTTGTCAAGCCGAAGAAAATCCGGTTTCCCTTCTTCAATCGCTTGATCATACTCCACACGACTCTTTATCGTATCAACGCGATCATAAACATCATCTTCTAACCGCTTTACCATTGCATTAACGGTTTCAAAAACACCCATAAACCCACGCCCACGACGCGCATCAATCCACGCCAATGTTTTCCCACTTGCTTGAGAACTTGCCATCATCGCCAAGCTGCTCACGGTATAAACGGGGATAGATAAACTCCAACCAAGCATTTTTGCGACCACAACACCCACACGCACACCGGTATAACTCCCAGGTCCAATACCTACGACTATACGATTAAGTGAATCCGCTTTTAAGCTATGTTTTTCAAACAATTGACTAATCGCGTCCATCAACGTTACCGAATGATCATTATGCCCCTTCTGATAAACTTCATCAATGGCGCGTTTATCCTCAAAAAGACCCACATAAAGATACGATGTGGCTGTATCAATAACTAAGGTTGTTAACGACGTCTTCATAACGGTCATTCCCTTCAAGGGTAACGCGACGTTTCTCATCACCCAAATGCTCTATGTTTAATGCCAAAAACGTTTCTGGCATACTTAAATCGATGTATGTATACCACTCAACCACACACACACCATCAGAATCAATATACTCTTCTAAACTCGCATCTTCACGTGCGCCTTCTAAACGGTATGCATCAATATGCGATAAAAAATAATCGCCTTGATAATGTTTCATCAGTGTAAATGTTGGCGAATTAATGGCATCATCAATGCCTATATGCTTACCAAAATATTGCGTAAACGTAGTTTTTCCTGCACCAAGATCTCCTGTCAAACCAATGACAAAACCAGGAAAAACCGCTTCAGCAATAGCTTTGGATAAACGATTCATATCCTCTAAACTGTCAACATACAAAACCTTTTTCATGTCATCACCTATGTTCATTTTCTTCAACGGTTGATTATACCATATTTCAAAGAGAGATACATTAAAAAACATTATTATGCTATAATTAAAATACCAAACACACGAAAGGAATATTTGCCATGACAATTATATTATACAACCCCTTATCGAAAAATCGCAAATCGAAGCGGGCAACAAAAAAACTTGTTGATTACTACAAGAAACACAAGCTTCCTTTTCGTGTAAAGAGCCTTCTAAAAATCCAAGATCTTGAAGATTATTTAACCAATACACCACCAGACATAAAAATCATCTTACTTGGTGGTGATGGGACCATCAATACGTTTATCAATAATTCGATGAAAATTCCTTTAACCTACCGCATTGCCATTAAACCGACGGGTTCTGGCAATGACTTTTTACGCAGCATAAAAAAACAACGACCAACCCATCAATACGTAATGAAGCTAACCCATAACAATAACATACGTTACTTTATAAACGGCTCTGGTATGGGTATCGACGGGGTTATTGCCCATCGTGTAAACCAATCCCGCCGCAAGAGTCGCCTCAACTATTTTGCGAATACTGTAAAAAGTCTACTTACTTATAAGCCGACATTTTTAGAAGCCACCATTGATAATGCCTCTTACCGTTTTAAAAAAGCTTATCTTATTAATGTCAATAATGGGGCGTATGTTGGTGGCGGAATGAAACTCACCCCAAAAGCAAAACTTGAAGAAAATAAACTTGATGTTCTTATCGTTCATAACATCAATAAACTCATGTTAGTGTTGATTTTTGCGAGTGTGTACTTGGGTATCCATACATGGTTTAAACGTTATGTATTTACCGCCAAAGCAACGCATGTCCAAGCCACAATGCACAGTTCGCAAACAGCTCAGTGTGACGGAGAAACCTTCGAAGGCACTCAAGAAATTGATGTGTCATTGACCGATAAAAAAATTACCTTTACAGACTACTAAAAAAAGTGTTTCAAATTTTGAAACACTTTTTTTTTATTTTATGCGTTTTTTTAGTGCTTTTCCTGCTTCTTCAAACCCAGGTTTTTCGAGTAAGGCAAACATATTTTTCTTATACGCTTCCACGCCCGGTTGATCAAACGGATTCACACCGAGTACATAGCCTGAAACCGCACACGCCAGTTCATAGAAGTAAAGTAAGTAGCCCACATGATAAGCATCCAATTTCGCCAGTTCAAGGACGATATTAGGGACATCCCCGTCCGTATGCGCAACGAGTGTCCCAAGCATCGCTTGTTTATTGACTTCATCAATTTTCATGCCTGCCAAATAATTAAGCCCGTCCAAATCGTTCTGATCAGAT
>SLQR01000106.1 GCA_007131405.1 Candidatus Izemoplasma sp. | reverse complement strand
TTTGTCTTAAGTGTGGTCGTGATTGGAGTCTTACTAAAATTTAATAAACGCGTAGCATAAGTTACTTGTAATTTTATGGTATTATGTGTACAATGTTAATGAGAAAAAGGAGTGATTTATATGCTTTGGTGGGGTTATCTACTAATGCTACTTGCACTAATTATCGGTGCCTTACTCGGATTCTTCTTATCCCAACGTTATTTCAAACGTTATCTTGAGAAAAATCCGCCAATTAATGAAAAAATGGTTCGCGCGATGATGACGCAAATGGGACGTAAACCAAGCGAAAAACAAGTGCGTCAAGTTATGGCATCGATGAGCCAACATAAATAAAACTTCATTTCGATGAAGTTTTTTTTATCCTAATGACACAAAAAAAGACCGATTTACGGTCTTTCAATGCGGTTATCAACTTTGTTCTTTGCCATGAAATTGCTCTTGGGTTCAATGCCTTTTTTAATGTTTAAGAAGTTCTTACGGTGTCGAAAGAGGATTAAACTTGTTCCAAGCGTTGCAATCACTGGCATGATAAGATCACCACGTTGGCCAATCATATAAGCAAGTGCCGACCCATTCACTGGACCGAAGAAGTACACCACGAGCGTTGAGACCCATAAAGTTAGTGCGCCTGTACACGAGGCGACGCTTACATAACGTAGGGCAATCAATGTCACAACGTAGGCTAGCAATCCGAGGATGCCAAGTAATGGTGCATACGCTAAGAATATCCCAACACTTGTTGCGACGGCTTTTCCACCTTTAAAGCCAATAAATATTGGGTAGATATGCCCGATGGCTGCAGCTAATCCGAAGGCAAGAAGTGGAATGTAACCTGGTTCTAAGATGCTGTAGTGATAGAGGATTCTGAGTACGATAATCATGAATCCACCTTTCAATACGTCTAGGAAAAACACCAGAAAGCCTAGTTTCTTTCCTAAAACACGAAAGGCATTGGTTGTGCCTGGGTTGCCGGAACCATAATCGCGAACATCGATGCCTTTAGCAATTTTACCGACAGCAATTGAAAATGGGATGGACCCAATTAAATAGGCTAAAATAAATAGAATATATTCCATGTGAATCATCCTTTTTTGTTTTTGTTACTTCTCGATTATATCATAATAAAAATAAAAAATACACTATAAATAAAGCCATTATTTTGATATAATTAACTAATGAGTTAGACAGAAGGACGTGTGAACATGACGCAAGATTCATTTGACAATTATAGTGCCGACTCGATTCAGGTACTCGAAGAACTCGAAGCCGTTCGAAAACGCCCCGGAATGTATATCGGGTCAACGGATGAACGTGGGCTTCATCATTTGGTATGGGAAATTGTAGACAATGCCATTGATGAGGCTTTAGCTGGTTATGGTGAAGAAATCATCGTCACGATTAAAGAAGACAACAGTGTTGTCGTACAAGACTTTGGTCGAGGTGTTCCGATTGAAAACCACCAAACAGGAAAAACAGCGATTGAGATTATCTACACTAAACTCCATGCTGGTGGAAAGTTTGGTCAAGCTGGTGGTTATAAAGTCTCTGGTGGACTCCATGGTGTTGGCGCAAGTGTTGTTAATGCTTTAAGTGAGTTTTTAGATGTAACCGTTACACGCAACAACAAAAGCTATAAAATGCTCTTTAAAGATGGTGGGAAACGCGTCTCAGAACTTCAAGAAGTTGAAGCGCTGAAGCGTCGCGGAACCACGGTGTGGTTTAAGCCTGATTCAAGTATCTTCTCAACAACCGTCTTTAACTTTCAAACCTTATCTGAACGTTTACGTGAAAGTGCCTACCTGATTAAAGGGTTAAAGGTAACACTGATTGATCAACGCTCAAAACAAAAAGAAACCTATCAGTTTAATGATGGGATTTTATCTTATATTGATTATTTAAATAAAACCAAGAAGCCGATTCATCAAACGGTGTTTTTTGAGGGTGTTACCCAAGAAATCGAAGTTGAAGTTGCTTTTCAATTTACGAAATCCTATACCGATCAACTGTATTCATTTGTTAATAACGTGCGTACACGTGATGGCGGAACCCATGAAACCGGTTTTAAAGCGGCCTTTACGAAGACATTTAATGAATACGCCATGAAATATGGCATCTTAAAAGAAAAAACCAAAAAACTAGAAGGCGCCGATATTCGCGAGGGATTAAGCGCGATTGTCTCAATCCGTATTCCTGAATATTTGCTTCAGTTTGAAGGACAGACCAAAAATAAACTCGGAACCAGTGAAGCGCGGAGCGCGGTCGAACAAGTCATTTCAGAGAAATTAACCTATTTCTTTGAAGAGAACCCAACGGTTGCAAACGAGTTAATTGATCGTTCGTTAAAAGCACAAAATGTACGAGAAGCGGCACGTAAAGCACGTGAAGAGGCACGCATGGAGAAAAAAAGTCGTAAGAAAGAACCCATGCTTTCAGGAAAACTCGCCCCAGCGCAATCCAAAGATAAAAACCGTAGAGAACTCTATTTGGTTGAGGGAGACAGTGCCGGTGGAAGTGCCAAACAAGGACGCGACCGTAAATACCAAGCGATTCTTCCTTTACGCGGAAAAGTCATCAATACCGAAAAAGCACGTATTGAAGATGTGCTTCGCAATGAAGAAATCAACACCATCATTCATACCATTGGTGCAGGCCTTGGGCAAGATTTTAACCTTGAAGCCTGCAATTACAGTAAAATCATTATTATGACAGATGCGGATACCGATGGAGCACATATTCAAGTCTTGCTTTTAACGTTCTTTTTCCGCTATATGCGTCAGCTTATCGAAGCGGGTAAAGTGTATATCGCCTTACCACCACTTTACAAAATTACGGTCCGCAAAAACCGTAAAGACGTGGTGACTTATGCTTGGAATGACGATGAACTGAAACGCCTACTCGAACAATACAAATCGGCAAGCATTCAACGCTTTAAAGGACTTGGTGAAATGAATGCCGAACAGTTATTTGAAACAACCATGAGCCCAGAAACACGCACGCTAGTCAAGGTTCGAATTGATGACCTTGCCGACGCAGAAAAGCGCATTAAAATCTTAATGGGCGATAACGTTGAACCACGACGCGACTGGATTGAGTCAAATGTGGTTTTTACGAATGAAGACAACTTTGAGATAAAGGAGTAATCCGATGGCAGATCTAAAAGACGTACTCGACACATTTATTGAAGGGCGAATTCTTGAAGAAAACTTAGAAGAAATCGTCGGCGATCGCTTTGGTCGTTATTCAAAATACATCATTCAAGACCGTGCCTTACCCGATGTAAGGGACGGATTAAAACCTGTACA
>SLQR01000104.1 GCA_007131405.1 Candidatus Izemoplasma sp. | reverse complement strand
TGCTTTTGACTAAAAGCGCATTGCCATCATTTAGTGCCTGTTCTGAAAAGCGTTTAATCAGCGTTCCATTCTCAAATTCACATTGAATTACCTTACTCATTTTATCCCATCCTTTTTTTAGTTATTATGAAAAAAACACGCTCAAAAAAGCGTGTTTACTTTAAATAAAAGTACAGTCTTCTCCCCTTCATGCATCGCATATTGCTCATCCCCTTAAGCAAAATAAAAAAACATGTCGTTACTAGTATAGCATAGACCCCTAAAAACTGTCTAATTTTATTGATTGGTATTCCTCTCGTCTTGCATATCCAAAAAATACATAGTATGATTATAGTACCATTTATTCTATTGATTGAGGTGACTGTATGAATAGGTTTTTCTTTATTCTTTATGGTGTGCTTATTCTTTTATTGCTTATAGTCACGCCGTTTGATTTAGCCATATCACATGCTTTAGCGCATGAGATGAATGGCGCTTCAAGAGCCATTTCTGAGATGGTTTATGTGCCTCCGTTCTTTATTGGGTTCTTTGGAATTGGGTATTATGTTTTACGGTTTAGTCATAAGCAAGTGCCTATTTGGTTTCGGGTCCTTGTTTACCTTGGGGCACTCGTCGGTGTTTATGGGTTATCGTATATGTTTATTCGTTCAATGCGCTTTTTACCGTACTATCTCGGTATTTCTCCATTCTTAATTCTTGGGATGATTATTGGGGCCTATTTTGCGAGTCGTTATGTTTACAAAAAACGTTGGTTTGAATTTGATTACCTTGCCTCAATTGGCATGGGATTAATTGTTTTTCTTTATTTTGTTGTTACGCATTTAAAACGCCTTTTTGGCCGCGCAAGGTATTACCTCGTTGTCGATGATGAATCACTCTTTACCGAGTGGTACCAACTCGAAGGCATGGTCTATCACCGTGACTTTTACTCGATTCCCTCTGGCCATACCACCTTTGTGTCCATTGCCCTGTGGTTTATCATCGTGGTGCTTGTCTTGCCGCAGATAAAGATTAAACCATGGATTGTGATTGTCCCTACGCTTGCTTGGATCGCCTTTCAAGGCTATTGCCGTATTTGTCTTGGGGAACACTACATAACCGACATTGTCTTTTCGGTTTTATTCACTGCAGTCTTTATGCATCTTTTCTATTATATAAGCAAATACATTCGCGAGTTTTTAGCGGTTAAGTTTAAGATTTAACGAAAAAAAACGATATATAAAAAAACGTTGGGTTCATCACCATCGTTTTTTTTATACGTCTAGTCAGACACCTTTGTGACCTAACTGGGTGAAAGGTGTAACAAATATCACTAAATGACCAATAATGACCAAAATAAGTAGACTTTGTATCCTTAACCTCTTACTATAAAGATAGTAATACCTTAGGAGGTGAAACCACCATGAGCATTAAAGACAAAGTCACAGAAAGTTTAAAAACAATGCACGAAGAAGTCCAAAAACAGTACGATAAAACCAAAGAGGCCATCAAGAGCTATAAGCCCTATCAACTCGAAAAAAAAGTTGAAGATGCCGAAAAAGACATTGCAAAGTTTGATGCATTAATACAAGAAGTAGAATTTAAAAAAACTGAGTATGAGTTTCGAAAAGGTTTCGCCGAAAAAGAGAAAAAACTTGCGGAAGATCGATTAAAAGCACACAACGAATAAGGCTTTTCAAACACAAAGACATGCCCGAAAGGCATGTCTTTATTGTTTTATGCTTTACTAACCCCTCTATTCTTGCTAGGCTGTAATACATTTAGGAGGAAATATTGTAAATCACCGTTTGATAAATAATAAATTATGCTATAATTTACTTGTATCTATTTTTAGGAGGGACTGTTATGGAAAACCAACAAGAGAATTTTGAGCAAGAACTTGACCTGACGCAATTGATTCGCATCCTGCTTCTGCGCTGGTATGTGATTATTGCTTCAGTCATTTTAATAGTGGGGTTAACCGGGTTTTATGCGTATGTTATGCAAGACGATTACTATACCGCTGAGCGTACATTCGCGATTCGTGTTGAAGCCGACGACACATCAACTGTCGCTGGGCATCAACTTGCTGAACGCTTAGTGAATTCCTATATTGATTTTTCACAAAGTAAACTTGTACTTGATAATCTCCGTGAGAACTTAACGGAGTATGATGAAATCACCACCACGTACACCAACGCACAATTTAGAAACATGATTACCACAAGTGGTCGCGGCACCCAATCGATTGCGATTGACATTCGCGTCACCTCACAAGATCCAATCGAAGCGGCAATTATCGCCAATGAACTCTTTATCGTGATTGACGAACTTACCCGCTCTGAAGAAATTCAAAACTTACAAACCATCGACTCATGGGGGATTGCGGATACGCCAACCTTCCCATCTGGACCAAACCGTCCACTGTACATGATCATCGGACTTGTCCTTGGTGGCATGATTGGAGTTTTCGGTGTCTTTGTCGTTGAGTTCTTTGATAAAACCATTAAAACAACCAAAGACGTCGAAACCAAACTGGGCCTTCGTGTCGTTGGTATTATCCCAGATTATGACATGTATCAAGAGGTGGTTGAATAATGCCAATCAAAGCGATAAATCGAGCAAACTTAGAATATCATATTGTGAGTCTTAAAGACCCATCCAGTGCCATTGCTGAACAATACCGTAAGCTGCGTACCAACATTGATTACTCAAACTTTAATAAAGAAATACGCGTGATGAGCTTAACCAGTACTTTCCCTGGCGAAGGCAAAACCGTCACCGCGTTAAATCTTGGAACGGTCTATAGTCAATCGGAATCAAAAACCTTGATTATTGACATGGATTTACGTAAACCAAAAATCCATCGTGCCTTTAACATTTCAAACTCCAAAGGCTTAACCAATATTGTCATCGATGGGGAAGACAAAGACAATGTCATCCATGAAATCACGGACAACTTACACGTTTTACCGTCCGGTGAAAAAATGCCGTTTCCAGCCGAATTCTTGATGAGTAAAAAATTACGCGCACTGATTGATGATCTGCGTACCGATTATGATAAAATCATCATCGATTGCCCGCCAATGACAGCCGTTACTGACGCGAGCATCATCAGTAAGTTTACCGATGGAACCCTTGTCGTTGTCGCTTCACGCAGAACCAACAGCGACATCGCCAAACAAATCGTGAAAACCTTAAACGACAATGGCGCAAACATTATCGGAAGCATTTTAACCCGTGTGCAAAAGAAAGACCATCGCTATTTAGCTGGGTACTACTACTATAGCGAGTACATGGAAGACTAACTAGACAAAACGCGATTTC
>SLQR01000029.1 GCA_007131405.1 Candidatus Izemoplasma sp. | reverse complement strand
TTTTTTTTTTTTTACTTAAGTAACGGCAAGAAACTTTTCCCAAGTTTGGTTTGCTTAACACCAAAGTTATCTGAGATTGTTGCGCCAATGTCAGCAAAACTCTCACGGAGCGGCAACTCACCACCTGAAAGACGCGGACTATAGACGAGTAGCGGCACATACTCACGAGTGTGATCGGTTCCTTCATGGGTCGGATCATTTCCATGATCTGCCGTCACCATCAATAGATCATCTTCTTTAAGTTCTTGCATAAGTTCTTTTAGTTGACCATCAAACTCTTCTAAGGCTTTTTTGTACCCATCAGGGTCACGTCGATGACCGTAAAGTGCGTCAAAGTCGACGAGATTCAAATACGCAAGGCCTTCGAAATCTTTTTTTGCGTAGGCAATATAATTTTCCATGCCTTCTTTGTTTGAAGCTTGTTTATAGGATTCTTTAATGCCTTCACCAACATAAATATCATTGATTTTACCAAAAGCAATAACATCTTTCCCATCATTTTCTAAGAAATTCAATGTGGTATCACCAAATGGTTTTAATGCGTAGTCATGACGGTTTGCGGTACGCTCAAATTCGCCTTTTTTATCCCCAAGAAAGGGACGTGCAATCACGCGACCGACTTTGTATTTATCTTGAAGTGTAAGTTCACGCGCAATTTCACACGCTTTATAAAGTTCATCAAGACCAACTTTTTCTTCATGAGCCGCAATTTGTAAAACGCTGTCTGCGCTTGTGTAGACGATCAAATCCCCTGTTTTTAATTGGTGTTCACCGTATTCATCTAAGATGACGGTTCCGCTGCTTGCTTTGTTGCCAACAATCTTACGGCCGGTGCGTTTTTCAAGTTCTTCAATCAATTCATCCGGAAATCCAGTTTCGGTAAAGGTTTGAAATGGCGTTTCAATTTTCAACCCCATCAATTCCCAATGCCCTGTCATTGTGTCTTTTCCAACACTGACTTCTGCCATTTTCGTGTAGTAACCCTTTGCATTATTCGTTGGGGCAACCCCTTTAATATCAGTTAGATTTCCATAGCCTAGTGATTGCATCACAGGTAGATGCAGTCCGTCAGTTGCCAAACTGATATTGCGAATCGTATTGGCTCCTTCATCACCATACTCTTTTGCATCAGGCATTTCACCAACACCAACGCTGTCAATGATAATTAAAAAAATACGTTTAAACATATTATCGCTCCTTCTTCTTTGCATGTGGATGATAAGCATCATACACTGCAATTAGTTGTTTTTTATTAATGTGTGTGTAAATTTCTGTGGTTGAAACATCGCTGTGACCAAGCATTTCTTGAACGTAGCGCAAATCAACACCACCTTCAAGTAAATGCGTCGCAAAACTGTGACGTAACGTATGTGGACTTACGTCTTTTTTGATGTCAGCTTTTGCGGCCAATTCTTTAATTATTTTATAAAATCCAACACGACTCATTTTGTTACCAAAACGGTTTAGAAAAACATGCGGTGTGGGTTTTTTACGTAAGGTTAACCACCCATCTTCTAAATAGGCTTTTAGCGCCATAGCGGCTTCCGAACCAATCGGAACAATACGCTCTTTTGAGCCTTTACCAATGACATTGATAAATCCCATATTTATATGCAAATCATCCGTTTTTAAGTCCAATAATTCCGAAATTCGTAACCCCGATCCATAAAGCAACTCAATCATTGCTAGATTGCGTTTAGCGAGTGGGGTTTTATCTTGCGTTAAGGTAATAAGGCGTTCAATTTCTTCTAGCGATAGCACATCGGGTAAGCGTTTTGCTTGTTTCGGTCGGTGGATGCCTAAAATTATGTTTTCATCCACTAATTTCTCTTCGAGCATAAACTGATGAAATTTACGCAAAGCGCTTAGTTTGCGGCTGATTGTTGAACTCGATGAATGCTTTTTTCTTAATGTCATTAAATACTGCTTGATGTGGTCTTTTGTGATTGATTCCGGTCGATTTATGTCTTTACGCAATAAATACTCAACATACGCTTTTAAATCTGCCATGTACGCTGAGACTGAGTTCTTGCTCAACGCTTGGGACGATTTAAGTTCATATTCGTACTCTTTTAATAGTTGTTTCAGCATACCTCACCTCAAAATAGTACAAAGACATCATTACCCAGCAATAAGCCTCTTCGAGTGAATTTTAAGTGGTTTTGTTCAATCGTTAAAAAGCCTTGTTCAAGCATTGGGTTTAGTTTTGGGTAGTGCTCAAGTAAATCAACGTCGAATCGCTCTTTAATCGCATCGAGTGAAACTCCTTCAAGAAGGCGTAACCCCATGAGAAGATAATCGCGTAACGGTTCATAAGGGTACGACGTGTTTTCCGGCATCCCGCGACTAGCAACCGATTCGATGTATCGCTTTACGCTACGAATATTCGCGTAGCGTTTGTTGTTAAGTTTTCCATGACTGCTCGCGCCAATACCCACGTAATCATCGTTTTTCCAATAAATCGTATTGTGTTTTGACGCGTAGTCTTTTTTTGCAAAATTGCTAATTTCATATTGCGCGTATTTTGCTTCGATAAGTGTGTCCATCACCGTTTCATACATGCTGCCTTCTAAATCGTCATCAATCATCGTGACTTGACCTTTATTGACAAGATAAAATAACGGTGTTGCCTCTTCTAAGATTAAACTGTAATAAGATATGTGATTTGGGTTTAAGCGAATGACTTTTTGTAAATCATCGTTAAGTTCATCTAACGTTTGACCCACAAGACCAAACATCATATCCAAACTGATGTTGTCGAAACCCACTTCTCTTAAAATCGTCAACGCTTGATAGATATCCGCTTCGCGGTGATCGCGATTGATAAATTTAAGATGATGATCATTAAAGGTTTGGACCCCTAAACTTATGCGGTTCACACCGTATTTTTTTAATAGCTTTGCTTTTTCCACAGTGACATCGTTCGGATTGCACTCCACGGTATATTCTTCAATGGTTTGCATCGAAATATGGTCGTAAATCGTGGCTAAAAGACGGTCTAAATCATCATTTTTCAAAGCACTTGGTGTGCCACCACCAATATAGATGGTGGTTAATGCCTTGTGTTCTTCTTTATAGCCATGAAATTCTTGTATAAGTGCATCGATGTAATTTGCCTGTTTTTTCGGTGTCGCTATTTCTTTGGCAAAATCACAATATGTACATATAGACTGGCAAAAAGGAATGTGTATATAAAGACCTTTCACGCAATCACCACCTGTATATATTGTAACATAATCCAACAAAATACGCTTGAAGAGAACAAAAAAAAAGACAACACGAACGTTGTCTTTCATCTTTCTAAAACCAAGCGGGTAAAATAAGTAAACTAAATGCCATAACAGCCATCCCAGCAAGTAATCCGTAAATGACTCGGTGATGCGCACCGTATTTTTCAGCCGTTGGCAATAATTCATCAAGGGCTAAGTACACCATGATTCCACCGACACTGGCAAACACAATACCAAATAGCGTAGGTGTCATAAATGCGGTTAACACAAAGAATGCCACAAGTGCACCAACCGGTTCAGCAAGTCCACTTAAAAACGAGTAAAGAAACGCTTTTTTTCTTGATCCCGTTGCGTAATAAATAGGGACACTGACCGCGATGCCTTCTGGAATGTTGTGAATCGCAACCGCAATGGCAATGCTTACCCCAAGCGCTGGGTTTTCAAGTGCTGCTAGGAAGGTTGCGATACCTTCTGGAAAATTGTGCAGTGTGATGGCTAATGCGGTAAAGACACCCATACGCATAAGTGCTTTCGCTTTGCGTTGTTCTTCTTGGTCCGGGGTTTCTTCCATTTCTTCGATATCACGAATTTCATGAGGATTAGCGACATTTGGCACAAGTCGATCAATCATCGCTGTTAGCGCGATCCCACCAAAGAAGGCAAGTGTTGTCACTAAGTAAGCAGTTTGTGCGCCCATTGACGTTTGTTCGAGCGAGTCAAGTGCTTCTGGAAAAATTTCGATGAAGGATAAATAAATCATCACCCCTGCAGAGAACCCAAGCGCAATGCTTAAAAATGTTTCATTTGTTTTTTTAGCAAAGAATGCAATTGCACTTCCAATCCCAGTCGATAGGCCAGCTAACGTGGTTAATAGAAAGGCGAAAAGTATTTCACTGGTAGAAAAATCCATAATTTCCCTCCTTTTTACTTAAAAGCATTATACCATAATGATGCAATTTTTGGTATATGATTGATAAAAAAATAGCACATTATGTGCTATTTAGTCATCAATGGATAAAACCGTTAGGAATGCTTCTTGTGGGACGTCCACACTTCCGACACTCTTCATGCGTTTTTTCCCTTTTTTTTGCTTTTCTAATAATTTCTTTTTACGCGTGATGTCGCCACCATAACATTTAGCAAGGACGTTTTTACGCATCGCACGAATCGTGCTGCGTGCAATAATTTTATTGCTGATGGCAGCTTGAATAGGCACTTCAAACATATGTCTCGGGATTAAATCCTTTAACTTATCCGTAATCGCTTTGCCGCGTTTAAAGGCAAACTCACGGTGCACAATGGTTGAAAGTGCATCGACAACTTCACTGTTTATTAAAATATCCATCTTAACGAGTTTACTGGTTTGGTAACTGTGAAACTCATAATCAAATGAGGCGTACCCTTTACTTGATGACTTAAGTTTGTCAAAGAAGTCATAGACAATTTCAAGCAATGGTAAATGATAGGTTAATTGAACACGGGTCTCACCGAGATACTTCATGTTTTTGAAGTTTCCACGTTTGTTTTGACACAGTTCCATCACGTTACCAACATAGTCTTTTGGTGTCATAATGGTTGCTTCAACGTAAGGTTCTTGAATGTGATCAATTAGTTGTGTTTCCGGTAACGTACTCGGGTTATCTATTTTTTTCATCGTACCATCTTCCATGTACACATGATAGATAACACTTGGTGCCGTCGCAATTAAATCAATATTGAACTCCCGTTCAATGCGTTCTTGAATGATTTCCATGTGCAACATGCCTAAGAACCCAGTACGGAACCCAAAGCCTAAAGCCTGTGAGTTTTCTGGTTCGTAGATGAGGCTTGCATCATTTAATTTTAATCGCTCTAACGCTTCGCGTAAATCGTTGTAGGCATTTGAATCAATTGGGAACAACCCACAAAAGACCATTGGGTTTAATTGACGATACCCAGGTAACGGTTTATTAGCGGCTGGTTTATGGTGGGTAATCGTATCCCCAACACGTACATCCGAGGCATTTTTAATTGAAGCCGTCATGTAGCCAACATCGCCCGGACCGAGGTAATCCCTTTGAACTTGTTTTGGGGTTGTTACGCCCACTTCAATGACTTCAAACGTCTTGTTTGTGGACATCATTTTTACTTTGTCGCCTTTTTTTAGCACCCCTTCTACAATACGAATTGATGGGATAATGCCACGATAAGGGTCATAGATTGAGTCAAATATAAGCGCTTTAAGTGGTGCTTCCGGGTCGCCTTGAGGAGCTGGTATTTTTTGGATGACTTGATCCATGATGTCTTCAATACCGATGCCTTCTTTCGCGCTTGCAAGCACGGCGTCACTCGCATCTAAGCCAATGACATCTTCAATCGCTTCTTTAACTTTTGGGATGTCAGCATTGGGTAAATCAATTTTATTTATAACTGGAATAATTTCTAAATCATTATCTAAAGCCAAATAAACATTGGCTAAGGTTTGTGCTTCAATACCTTGGGCAGCGTCAACGACTAAAAGGGCGCCTTCGCAGGCGGCTAAACTTCGTGAAACTTCATACGTAAAATCGACGTGACCTGGTGTATCGATGAGGTGGAATATATAGGTTTCCCCATCGGTATGCACGTAATTAATTTCAACGGCATTCAGTTTAATGGTAATGCCACGTTCACGTTCAAGGTCCATCGAGTCAAGAAGTTGCTCACGCATTTCACGTGCAGTAATGGATTTTGTGTGTTCTAAAATGCGGTCAGCTAACGTGCTTTTCCCATGATCAATATGGGCAATTATTGAGAAGTTTCGGATTCGCTTTTGACGATTTTTAATCGCTTCCATAATCGTTTTGTCATTCATCGTCATCGTTCCTTTCAACGCCTTAATTATTGTACAACAATTGGCTTTACTTTGCAATTGTAATTGAAAAAAGACGCATTACGCGTCTTTTTAAAATCTCACGTTCTGTAAGCCATGTTCTGTACCGTTTCCGGCGACAATCATTTATCTGCGGCAAGCCGCCTCTTGTTGGATTCGTTTCTCCTCTAAGAGTGCCCCTACCAAATTTTGGGTTTCTAGCTTGTGGGGTTTACCCGTTCCACCTCGGTTATTTCTTTCCGAGCTCGTCTCTGTGGCACTTTTAAAGATACTTATACCATTTAACAGGTATGTTCTCAGCCGTCACCCCTAAGGGTGCATAGCGTTATGGTTTCCGCTATCACAAACACTACAAGCTTCACAGCTTGTGCTAGCATGGACTTTCCTAACCTGCCTCAAGGGCAGGCTCGATTGTCCGAACGTAAGATTAACTAATCCTCAAGTAATGTTTCAAGATGTTCAATGCATGTCCCACATTCAAGGCCGGCGTCCGTTATATCCGTGATGGCTTCAACGGTCCTAGCCCCTTCATGTATGGCGTGACGAATCGTTTTTACTGTCACTTCGCGACAGTAACATACGATGTCATCATCATGCATTTATTTTTTATCCTTTTGATCTTTTTGTTCTGGTCTTGGTAACGTTGCTTTACGGGATAAGTCAATACGTCCGCGGTCATCAATACCAATAACTTTAACGTCAATTCGTTCACCAAGTTTCACAACATCTTCAACAGTATTTACACGTTCGTGTGCAAGTTTTGAGATGTGGCATAGTCCATCAGTGCCTTTCCAAAGTTCAACAAAGCATCCGAATTTTTCAATACGAACAACTTTTCCTTTGTACACTTCACCGACTTTAGCAACACGAACAATTTCTTCGATGCGTTTAAGCGCGCATTCAATCGGTTCGAAGTCCGTATGCATAATCGTCACACGACCATCTTGCTCGATGTCAATTTTTACGCCATCACATTCGTCGATAATCGCCGAAATTTGTTTTCCACCTGGGCCAATAACATCACGGATTTTTTCTGGATCAATAACCATGATTTTGACTTTCGGTGCATACTTGGACACTTTTTCGCGTGGTGCTGGTATTGCTTCAAGCATGTTGTCAAGAATTTTCAAGCGACCGATACGTGCTTGTTCTAGTGCTTCTTGTAAAATTTCTTTGCTTAAGCCTTCTATTTTAATGTCCATTTGAAGGGCCGTAATTCCTTTTTTCGTTCCAGCAACTTTAAAGTCCATATCACCGAGGTGATCTTCAAGGCCTTGAATATCGCTCAAGACACGGTTGGTTTCACCTTCGTGAATAAGTCCCATGGCAATCCCTGCAACAGCTGCAGAGATTGGAACGCCAGCCGCCATTAAACTCATGCATCCAGCGCATATACTTGCTTGTGATGTTGAGCCATTGCTTTCTAATATTTCAGACACAATACGAATTGTGTATGGGAAATCTTCTTCATTTGGCAAGACTTGCGAAAGCGCACGCTCACCTAAAGCACCATGACCAACTTCACGACGTCCTGGTGGCCCATAACGTCCTGTTTCACCCACGCTGTATGGTGGGAAGTTGTAATGAAGCATAAAGCGTTTGTTATCGGTATCCCCAAGGCCATCAATAATTTGATGTTCCCCAAGAGCACCAAGTGTTGTTACACTTAACGCTTGTGTTTGCCCACGAGTAAAGAGTGCACTACCGTGTGGACGCTCGAGGATGTCAATTTGTGAATTAAGTTCACGGATTTCATCGAGTTTACGCCCGTCAGAACGAACTTGCTCTTCTAAAATCATGCGACGGAATTCATTTTTAACGATTGTATCCATCATTGATTTTGCTTCTTTAATTTTGTTTGAACGATCCGATTTATCAAGATCTTTGTACATGTTTTCTAAGCCTTCATCAATCACACTGTGAATCGCTTCAAAAGCGACAGAGCGTTCATCACGATTATGTAAATTAATCGCTTGAATCAGGTTTTCTTTTGCGTTTTCATCAATATACTTTTTAAGGTCTTCATCGTCTTTTTCTGGTGTATATGGTATTTTTTCTTGGCCAACTTCTGCAACAATTTCCTCTTGGAATTCAACCAGTTTTTTAATCCATTCGTGCCCAAACATAATTGCATCTAACATTTCGTCTTCTGGCACTTCTTTCGCTCCAGCTTCAACCATGTTAACAGCATGTTTTGTTCCTGCAACGATCAAATCAATGTCTGAACGTTCAAGATCATCTTCCGTTGGGTTCACCACAAATTCACCATCAACACGTCCAACCACAACACCAGCAATTGGTCCGCCGAAAGGCATCGGGCTTAAAGCGAGTGTTAAACTGCTTCCAAACATTGCTGTCATCGGTGGCGTTCGGTCAATGTCCCCACTAAGTACGGTGTTAATAATTTGAATGTCGTTCTTGAACCCATCTGGAAAGAGCGGACGAATTGGTCTGTCAATAAGTCTCGCAGTTAAGGTTTCAAGATCTGAAGGTCGCCCTTCGCGTTTCAAAAATCCCCCCGGGATTTTTCCAGCCGCATAGAGTTTCTCAGTATACATGAGCATTAACGGGAAGAAATTAAGGTCTGACGGCTTGTTTGATGCTTGAGTAACACTTAATACTGCTGTGTCATCATAGCGAACAATTGCTGCTGCCGTTGCCTGTTTCGCTACCTCGCCGATTTCAACGGTGAGGTTACGTCCATTAAAGTCCATTGTAAACTTTTTGGCTTCTGTCATTTGTTTTCCTCTTTTCTCTTATTATTATTTTCTACAATTAATTATATTAACATATTTTTGCCTATAAGTATAGTATTACATAAGAAAAGCGACCGAAGTCGCTAGGCTTATTTTCGTAAAATTCCATGACCTCCATAGACCGGTCGAATATCATTCACCGTAATAACCACATCTTTTTGAAATGATTTGATGGTGTTGATGGTTTTTTGAATCTTACGGCGTGGTACATGCATGTATAAGATTTCTTTACGGTCATCGCGTCCATAGGCATCAACGGCAGTGACCGCAAGCCCTTGTGTACGTAGAGCTTTTGACAAATCTTTGCCTTGCACTTTTTTCACAATCGCTTGAATACTAACCGTTCCAAGCGCAAGTTTTGCTTCAATCATGCTGCCTAAGTAATTTCCAATCGCAAAGGCCAATGAATACACAACAACTTTAAAGGGATCATCCGTTACATTGGTTAAGACTGTTGCGGCTAAGATCACCCAAATAATTACTTCAAAAAAGCCAATTACTGCGCCTTTAACTTTTTCACCTTTTGTAATTAAAACAATGCGAACCACAGCCATGGCTACTTCAATGATTTTAACCACAAAAATTAATATATACAGAATCAGTGGATGGATTGCATCCAATACTTCACTCACAAAATCACCTCTTAAACTTGGTGGACAATCTTCCCATCGATGATGACAAGCGCGGTGCGTGTCATTAAATCAAATGGATCATTATCCCATATTACTACATCGCCATCTTTTCCTTTTTCAAGTGAACCAACGCGATCGTCAATACCGTTAAGCTTTGCGGCGGTTAACGTTAACGCATCGAGTGCTTTTTGACGGCTTAATCCATCTTTAATAAACAGTGCAGCTTGTATCAGCGTCACATCAAGCGTAATGACCGGATGGTCTGTCATGATCGCAAACGGAATGTCAAATGCTTCGAGTACTTTGGCGCTTTTAAATGAACGGTTGATCAACTCGTACTTTGATGAAGCACCCAGGGTAGGGCCAATAATCAGTGGCACACCACTTTCTTTAATCGCCTCAGGAATTAAATAGGCTTCTGTTGCATGATCAATTGTCGCGTTCAGATTAAATTCTTTAGCAATACGAATCGCCGTCATGATGTCATCACTGCGATGTGCATGAATTTTTACAAGCATTCCATCAAAGAGTCGCATTAAACTGTGGAGTTTCATATCAAACGGTGGTTTTGTCACACCTTCAACACCCTTATCAAAGTCTTTAAGTTGCTTATGGTACTCCTTGGCTTTTTGAAGCCACTCACGCATTAACGCGGCAGTTGCCATGCGTGTTGAGGGCGCTTTTTTCTGTCCAGAATACACGCGCTTTGGGTTTTCCCCAAGAGCCATTTTCATGCAAACTTCATCTTTAAACATCATCGCTTCAACGGTCTGTCCAACCGTTTTAAGCGCGGTAAATGTTCCACCAATGACATTGGCACTTCCTGGTCCAGTTACAACGGATGTTACACCACTTTTCATTGCATAATCAAAGGCACGATCTTGCGGATAAACACTGTCAAGTCCACGAAGTTCTGGATAAATTGGATTGGTCATCTCATTGGTGTCATTGCCCTCAAATTGGATGCCTTCTTCCATCACACCGACATGGCAATGTGGATCCACAAGACCGGGTGTAACTGTGCGTCCGTTTGCGTCAATAATTTCATAGTTCTCAAAGCGTGATTCATCAAGTTTCGTCCCCACTTCTTCGACACGCCCGTCTTTAAGTGCTACGTAACCAGTTTCACCATTAATTTTGTCCATGGTGTAAAGCGTTGCATTTTTAATTAAAATCATTCTTCAGAGTCCTCCCGTATTTTTGTAATTTGGTCTTCATTTAGTTTGATGCGTTCACTATGTAGTTCAGTAATATAATCTACGGTTGATTTAATGGTTCCTGTAATTGGTATCGCTAAAATCAAGCCGACAATGCCAAAGAGATAAGAGAAAAAGACAAATGCACTAAGAATCAGTAATGGGTGTAGCTTTGTTTCTCGTCCCATAATAATCGGTTGAGCAACATTATTTTGGATAATTTGTCCGATAATGTTTGCGCCAAGTATAACGTAGGGTGCGTATTCACCAAAACGTAACGATTCCGGTTCGGCAAACGCGTAAAGCACTGGTAAAATAATCGCAATAAATGGTCCCACATAAGGCACGATGTCAAAAAAGCCTAACATAAAGCCAAACAGGATACTGCGTTCTTTAAAGCCGAGAATAAAAAGCACCGTTGTAAAGAAAATCGCCATCACAAACATCGTGGTAAAGCGTCCGCTAAAGTAATTTTCAACAACACGATTTGCACGTGAGGTTAATTCAATCACATGGTCGCGCCATTTTTTAGGAAACAACCGTACAAGTGCTTCATAAATACGTTGACGATCATTTAGCAAAAAGAAAAGAAAGACTGGGACTAACACGATGGTTAAAATAATGGTGGTTAAACTTTGAAAAACAGCCATTAAATCGAGCGTGATTTTCTCACTCTCACCGATTTCAACATAGTTGGTGAACCAAATGTAAATGGAACGAAATCGTGATTCTTCCGAAAAGAAATCATCAAAATACGCAACCACTCGTGGCCAGTCATTTTCAATAAATGCAATGCCTTGTTCGTAAATTAGCGTTCCTGCAAAACGGCCAAAGAAATAAAGCAAGATGGCGAGTCCAACAAAGACAATAACGATATTCACCGAGCGGTACTTAAACTTAAGCCTGCGTTCGAGTAATTTAAAGATTGGTGCCACCAAATAACTAATAAATAACGCAATCGAAAACGGCAATAAAATTGCGATAAATGCCGACATAAATAACCCAATAAAATAAGAGAATAGTTCACGCACTAATAATAAAATAATTAGTACTAGTGCCCAAATCGCTAAATTCATGATCAGTTTCATGCGTTTTTCTTTTTTGTCCATACCGCACCACCTTATCTATCTCTCAGTTTATTATATAGTAAAGCCGGTATTTATGAAAGCCATAAAAAGAAAAAAATAAGCGCCAAAGCGCTTATTTTTATCGTCTTAATCCAAGTTTTTTAATGAGTGCTTGGTAACGTCCGACATCTTTTTTCGCTAAGTATTTCATTAAGTTACGACGATGTCCAACTTTTTTCATCAATCCACGACGTGAATGGTAGTCGTGATTATGCGTTTTTAAATGTCCATTCAGTTCGTTAATTTCTTTTGTTAAAATAGCAATTTGAATTTCAGGGGATCCTGTGTCGCCCTCTTTTTGACGGTACTCTTCAACAATTGCTTGTTTATCTTCTTTTGAAAGAGCCATTTTGTTTCCTCCTTATAGTTTTTTTTACCCTAGATCCTCGTCGCTTGCCGGAGAACAGACAACCAAGAAATAGGCGCGATAATAATTATAGCATAGTTTTCAATTAATGCAAGTCAAATTCTTGATTATTCAAGAGTGTTAGTGTTTCTTTTTCATCGGTTTTTATTTGTTCGACTAACGCTTCAACGGAATCAAATTTTTGTTCATCCCGAAGCCGTTTAATAAAGGCAATTTCGATGTTCTCTCCGTAGATGGTTTCGTTAAAATCAAACAGGTAGCTTTCCACACTGATGTCGCTTTGACAGTTCATTGTGGGATTGTGACCAACTGTGCTCATGGATGGGTACCACTTATCTTTATAGCGTGTAAACGAAGCATAGACACCTTTTTTAGGGATGAGGTAATCCCCAGTATCAATGTTCGCGGTTGGGTAGCCGATGCCACGGCCTTTTGATGCGCCGTGTTGAACGTTGCCTTCAATGCTATAGTAACGGCCAAGAATGGGTTTAATATGATGCATTTGGCCACTCATGATGAGATCACGAATATGGGTGCTGCCAATTTTGTATCCTTCATGGGTAAGTTCATCCACGACAACACTTTTAATGGTTGGGTGACGATAAAGGGTTTGAACATTACCCGATCCACGGGTTCCAAACTTAAAATCAAACCCACATACGAGTGTGTGAAGACCATTCAAGTAATAGTTAATAAATGTATCGGGTGTAAGTTTTGCTTTATCGGCATCAAATTCAATAAGGTAAAGCGTATCAATTCCATACGTTTCAATGATATCAAGTTTTTTCTTAAGTGGGGTAATGTAATGATAATCAAGGTCGAACAACACACTTTTTGGGTGGACATCAAAAGTGATGACTGCGGTGTGCATATCTTGTTTTTTTGCGATGGTTTTCGCCGCGTCAATTAGACTTCGATGGGCTTTGTGAACCCCATCAAAAAAACCGATTGCTGCCACTGTGTTTGGTTTTATTTTTACACCATTGAGTTTAATAATTTCCATTGTATATAACCTTCTTTAAACAAAGACGTTTTTCGCTTTGTATGTATTATTTTCTTTTGCGTAAATAGCAAGAAGTTTGCCATCTTCGTTTACCATTTTCAGCAGGTCCGCATCGTGATTTAAGGTGAGTTTTTGGCCGTTTGATACCGCAAACAATTGTTTTTCGCTAACTCTATAAGCCGGGATCGATTTAAGGGCATCGGAAAGTGAAATAAGCGGTGTATCCGACGTGATTGCGTCCAGTTTGACGGCATCGTCGATGGTAAAATCACCCGCTTGAACCCGGTGAATTCGTGTCGTATGCGCAATCGTGTTTAAGCGCGTAGCTAAATCTTCAGCCAGTTTTCGTACATAAATCCCTTTGCTTCCCTTTACATACAGTTTAACTTCTGCAAGACCATCTTTATAGACAATCTCATGTTGCTTTTTTAATGCATACACGATTAAGTCCCGTGCTTGAACGTCCGGAATGGTTTCCTGATTCCGTGCGTATTCATAAAGTTTTTTGCCTTTTACTTTGACCGCAGAATACGCCGGTGGCATTTGACTGTAGGCGCCTTTAAACGATTCGAGCACATGATCAAAATCAGCCAGTTGATCGACGGGACTTGTGTCTGTCACGGTTCCGCTGTGATCTAATGTATCGGTCGTTACGCCGAACTGCACCGAAAATTCATAGGCTTTATCGTCTTGATTTAGGTAATTCAAGAGTTTTGTTCCTTTGTTAACGCCTAAAATAAGCACGCCACTTGCCTCGACATCCAAGGTTCCTGAATGGCCTACTTTTTTTGTTGAATATGTGCGTCTGACAATGTTGACACAATCGTGACTACTAATGCCAGTCGGTTTATCAATAACTAAAATTCCATTCATAGGCTTCACCGTAACCATTATACACTATTTATCGGATTTTTTTAATAAAATCATGCCTTTTTAATCAAGAAAAAAAGCCTAACGAATTAGGCTTTTGTTTTCAGTTCAATTAAACGCTTTTAACCCAAGTGACGAGAGCGTCTTTAGGCATGAAACCAGCTTTTTGTGCAACGACGTCTCCGTCTTTTAAAACAAAGAGTGCAGGAATACCCTGTACACCGTATTGTTGCGCAAGTGAGATGTTTTCATCAACGTTGATTTTTACCACTTTAATGTCTGGATTTTCGCCAGCGACTTGTTCAAGAACTGGACCAATCATTTTACAAGGTCCACACCAGTCAGCGTAAAAGTCAAGCAATACGAGTGATTCATCTTTTATAATTTCTTCTAAATTAGTGTTGTCTGCAAATACAACTTCAGCCATATTAATTTCCTCCTTTTTAATTTACAAACTCATTATATATGGAATTGCTAAATATTACAATCAAATTGCTTGTATATAAGTAATTATTTGAAATAGATAATGGTGACGCCTTGACCGCCTTCATTGCCCTTGCCATCACGCACGGAGTCAATCATTGGGTTTTGCGAAACCAGTTCTTTTACCATTTTACGTAATGCTAAAGTGCCAAACCCATGGATGATGCTTGCAAAAGGCATGTTAGCGACCATGCAGTCATCTAAGTATTTATGCAATGCCTCTTCGGCTTCATGCACACGCATTCCGCGTAAATCTAGTTCACTCGAAACAGTTTTTTTCGGTGCGGTTGAAGACGACTGGGGTTTGCGCAGTGCAGCTTTTGGTTTGTCTTCGGCTAACTCAAATTCTTTTTCCTTAAACACACTTGATAAGCGTCCCATCTGAACGAGCCACTGTTTGTTTTTTTGTTGTTCTACGAGTTCACCGTAGCGGTTGTATTTTAGTATATAGACCGAATCACCCACGCTGTACGTATGATCTTTCGTTTGCGAACTTTCTTCGGATGTTAAGCCCATTTCTTTTGTCTTGTACTTAATTGTTGCAAGTTCATGTTCTTTATACGACTTTTCTTTCATGGCTTCGAGGTCTTGAATTAAAGATTCTGCTTCTTTTCTTAAAGATTCAATGAGTTGACGATTTTCAAGCGCTAACCGATCTTTCAATGTTTCTTTCTCTTTTTGCAACGACTTCTTCAAAGTTAAAACATCGTGGCGTTCTTGTTCTGTCTTTTTTAGGAGTTGTTCATATTCATTTACTAATTGGTCGAATCGCTTGCTTTCATTTTTTAAGTTATCAATGAGTTCGCTGACTTCGGTTTCACTAGTTAGCACTCGTTTCTTTGCTTCCTCAATGATTGATTTATTTAAGCCGAGTCGTTCCCCAATTAAAAGTGCATGGGATTCCCCTGGTGTTCGAAGCAGTAAACGATACGTTGGCTTTAAGGTTTTTTCGTCGAACTCAACACTCGCATTGACAATGGAATCGCGGGTGTAAGCATATGCTTTTAATTCAGGGTAATGGGTTGTGGCCATCACGGTCACGTTTTTTTGGCTTAAGTACTCCAATATGCTCATTCCGAGTGAAGCACCCTCATTTGGATCTGTCCCACTTCCAAGTTCATCGAGTAATATAAGGCTGTTATCATCAACAGTATCGAGAATATTCACAATGTTTTTCATATGCGATGAAAACGTTGATAGCGATTGTTCAATGCTTTGTTCATCGCCAATATCGGCACGAATTTGGGTAAAAATCGGAAGTTTACTCCCTGGGGACGCTGGGATTAAACACCCACTTTGAGCCATCATCGCAAGCAGACCCACTGTTTTTAGTGTCACGGTTTTTCCGCCTGTATTTGATCCTGTAATCACCATCGTTTTAACTCCTTCATCAAAGGTGATGGTGTTGGCGACGACTTCATGCTCTTCAATCAATGGATGGCGTGCTTTGATTAGTTGAATGCGGTCACCAATTGTTACTTTAACAGATTCATTTATGTGCCCGTACATTGCGCGTGCAAAGACGCTGTCAAGATGGGTGATAAGTTCAACGTTTCTATTTAAGACGTCAAGGTAATCTTTAACTTGATAGGTTAACGCTGAAAGCAGTTTTTCAATTTCACGCTTTTCTTCGGATTCAAAACGCTCTTTTTTAGCGGATAAATCGCGCACACTTTCCGGTTCAATGTAGGCCGTTTCCCCACTGCTTGAATAATCTAAAATAGCCCCTTTCATGTTGTTTTTTTCCGATAATTTTACAGGAACGACATAACGATTATAACGGATGGTAATGAGTTGTTCCGTTAATTTTTTCGCTTCTTTTTTTAAAACCGAATCGAGCGCCGTTTTTATTTGTTTTTCGGTCGTGTCAAGACTGCGTCGTATGTGCGATAGTTCGGTGGACGCACTTGACCGTATTTCACCGGTTTCATCAATGATTTGATCAATGGCTTTACGCAGATCAACACAAACAATCAATTCCTCACTATACTGTTCAAGGTCAATGGGTTTATCGAGACGTTCACGTAAACGTGTCATTTCACGTTTTAAGCGTTTAGTTCCATCAATGTGGCTCTTTATATCCAAAAAGTCGCCAATCGATAGCGTTCCCCCGATTCGCGCGCGTTTTAAGGCTTCGCTTAAATCATAAATACCCCCAAAACTTGGTTCAATCGTGTCTTGAATGAACCACAATGCTTCTTCAGTTTCGTTTAGGTTTTGAATTATCTTGGTTTCTTCATTCAGTGGTTTTAACGATCTTATCCGTTCTTTTCCTGCTTTTGTTTGTGCATGATCTTTCATGCGATGCACAATTTTGTCAAATTCTAATGTTTTCCAATCAAATGCCATGATACGTCACTCCTTACCGGTATTATTTTACACTATTTCGTGATAAAATACATTAAAGGACGTGAAATTTATGAGTTATTCGTTGAAAGCCACTGATAAACAAATTGAAGCGATGCTTGATTACTATAAAAATGAAGCAAAAAATAACACCGTGCCCTACGCCATCGCGCAAATTAAAAAAGATCGCGTAACGATTACCCTATACAACAGCAAAAAAGTCTTATTTCAAGGCAAAAACGCTGAACACGAACTGCAATTTTGGGAGGATACATTCAACCTAAAAAACACACAAGGTGATTACTTTATGTCCTCCATCGGTAGCGATGAATCTGGGGTAGGGGATTATTTTGGTCCTTTAACCGTCTGCGCTGCATACGTGCAAGAAAAGGATGAACTCTTTTTAAGAGACTTAAAAATTGATGACTCAAAACGGTTAAGTGATGCCTGGATTAAAACCATTGCACCAAAGTTAATTAAACGAATCCCTTATTCGCTTCTGGTTTTATCCAATCCCGATTACAATCGTCAAATCGACAAAGGCTATAACGCCCATAAACTAAAAGCTTACTTACATGCCCAGTGCCATCAACACCTACTCAAAAAAATTACCAAAAAACCACCCATTATCGTCGATCAATTCTGTAGTGAAAAACTCTATATAAGTTATCTAAAATCCTTTAAAAACGCGCCACATCCGACTATTTTTAAAACCAAAGCGGAATCGCATTACGCATCCGTTGCGGTTGCGAGTATTATTGCTCGATACAGTTTTATCACCCAACTTGATGTGTTGGAAAAAGCCTACACTATGACCTTACCTAAAGGCGCATCCAAACGTGTCGATGAAGCCGTGGGTGACTTTATAAAAAAACATGGTGTTCAGGAACTCAACCAGGTTGCAAAACTCCACTTCAAAACAACCTATAAACATAAAGCCTAGAAAAAACCCTTTATTTTTTCACAAAAATAAGGGGTTTTATTTATTTTTTTGCTTGAAGCAAAGCATCTTCAATGGCTTTGAGATAAGCGGTGCTTGAAATCGTGGCGCCACTAATTGCATCGACATCAAGTGACTCAGCTTCTTTAACACGAATAAAGAGTTGAGCTTGAACAAAATCATCAACAATCATCATATCATCAAGCACTTCAATGGCAATAATTTTACCCTCTGCGATGGTAACTCGGACGGTATTTTCCCAACGAGTTCCGTGGTAAGTACCTTCATAGATACCATCGGTTAGTGTTTGAAATTCAATGGGCTCAATGGTTTCATTTAAGACGGTTTGTTGATTGCGAAGCAACATAAACATGAATGTACCAATCACAAGAAACACAATACCTGCAAAGATGGCGAGCGAGGCTATCACACGTCTCATAAGGCATCAATCGCCTTTGTCAGTGCATTGATGCTCGATTGATTTAAGGTTGGCAGAGCATCCGACCCAGACTCTTTTTGTTTGCTTTTAATCACTAACTTAATGAGGAATCGGCGAAAGAAGCCCATGCGCTCAAAACGAAATTCGCCTCCACAGTGATACACACTATGGTGTTTTTTAAGGATGGCTTCTGGGTATGAATTTTTTAACGTATCGAGTGGGTTGACAGTTTCCTCCCCACCAACTAAGACAAAAATAAGGTGTTTACGCTTTAACACATCTTGATGTTTTTTCACCCATTTCCGCATTAGCTTATGCGTACGGCCGATGTAGACTGGTGCGGCAATAATGACCACATCCGACAATCTCATCTCTGGGTCTTCATTTTTTACATTGTAGACCGATAGTGTTTTCTTCGTCGCTTTTTTCAGCTTATCCACGACCGTTTCCGTGACCCCTGTATTGCTAACATAAACAACAGCAATTTGCATCGTACTCCCCTATTCTTTATAACGACTTTCGCGAATCAAGGTGATGTGTGTCATGTCTTCTTTTTTCTCAATCACCATTTCATCAATCAGCAGGCCTAATATTTCAAGTTCAGTTTTTTCATCGATGTCGCCAATCAATTCCCATCCATACGTTTCAACTTCAAGTTCACGCTCACGGCTAACCTTTTCTTTCATTTTTTCTAGCATCGCTTTGGAAGGGTTCTGGATACTGAGTTTAAAATAGGTGACTTTTTCTTCGATGCGGGTTTCGAGTGTGTAGTTTTTATACCCGTGAATCATCACATAGTGACTTAATTCGCGAATAATCTTTGAAATGATTTTAACTTCTTGGTTATTCATCTTAAGCCTCTCCTTCTTCAACTTCCTTCTTTTTCGTTAAAAATTCAAAAACAGGAACAAGCAAAGCTGCAACGAACCCAGCTGCGAACCCATTGTTGTATAAATCGAATCCGCCTTGAAAGACGTAAGTAAACGGCGTTAAGACAATGTGGACAAATCCGGCAAATATACCGAGAAAAATACCAAAACGTCCCGCAATCGGTGCAACTGCGGTCACAAACAACACCGCAATGGCAAGGCCAACGCCTGCTTCTTCGCCCGTTACGATTGGGCTTAATAAGAACCATATAGACGCCCCAAGCATAACCGGAATTGAGTTGCGCGGATGTTTCCCAAAAGCGCCAAAGCCCATGACCGTCAATATTCCACCCATGACTGCGCCGTTGATTTGAATCCTTAATACCGTAATGGCGAGCACGGATATCAGTCCCATAACACCAACATTAACCATGGAAATATCCCGTCCCGCGTCACGAATAAAGTCGGATACAAGGCGTCCTGTGCTGTTTAAAAGCTTGGGGTATTTTTTTAAGACGTGTGGGTCGTTTATAAACCCGCTCGCAATAAAAATTCCTGATAATATTAATGTTAATACCAACAGTTCGGTGTGGTAGGCTTCGCTGGTGGTCGATTCAAACACGAATAGATCAAACCCAAATAACGTCGTGAGTATTGCCGCATAAAGCATCGACAAAATACCCATCGCAAACCCGATGTTATATAGGTTATATCCTTTATGAAAGCGAATCACATGAGCACTAATGGCCGGCAACGTAAAGCCTGTCAATATCCCGGCCGCTGTCCCGGCAGGAATCCCAATATAGTATGGCCATCCCGTTCCAAAAATTAAGAAGCTAACAATGGGTGAAATCCCGGTTGAAAACAACACAACAATAATAAACGATTTAAACGGTAAACGTTGATGCCTAGCATGCAAGTAAATACCGAAGTAAATAGGAATTGTATTAAAAATGTTCTTTCCAAAAAAACTAAACCCAGCAATCGTTAACAAGCCTGCAAAGATGGGTCCAGACATTTTTAGTTTCAAAGCGCGGAGCATCAAAATATTAATAAGCATAATGGTCGCAACATTAAATAACGTTGCGCCAAGTCCACCAATGTGCAAGTAATCGCTAATTAATACACTCGGACTTTGAAGAATGTTTAAATAGCCTTGAGCAATTGAGGAAAGATCATCAAAAAGAAAGGCCATCGTGAATAAAACAATAAAAATCATTGGTAACATCATTTTTTTCTTGAGTGCTCTGTAAAGATTAATCATCGTATGTACTCCCTTATATAAAGTCACACTTATTATACCAAATATAGTCATCATTTAAAGATTTTTTTTGTTTTCAAGCACACACGATGCATTTTTTCGTTTTCATGATATGATTAAAGTAATAAAAGGAGGGGTTGTTATGTTGTTATTTTTCAAACTTTATCTCATTACATTTATCATCTTTTTTCTAATCGATATGCTTTGGCTTGGCGTGATTGCTAAAAACGTATACAAGCACTATCTTGGTCACCTAATGGCAACGCGTGTTAAGTGGCTTGCTGCGATGCTATTTTACTTACTCTTTATCGGCGGCATTGTTTTCTTTGTATTAATGCCCGCGGTTGATAAAGGCCAATGGCACTACGCTTTATTAGTTGGGGGATTGTTTGGTTTCATTACCTATGCAACCTACGATTTAACGAACCTGGCCACGCTTGAAAACTGGCCCTTAAAAATCACCGCAATTGATCTTGCATGGGGGACGACACTTGGTGCAATGACCAGCGTTTTTAGTTATTTAATATATCAATGGATTTGGATGTGACATGATGGAATTTATTTATAGTGGAATCAGTTTATTTTTGTTTTTTCATCTAATATATCTTGTTGCGTTAATCAAGAACGATTACTCCGTTGCCGATATTGCTTGGGGACTGGGGTTTATCGTTATTGCATTAACCGCCCTAGTGCACCAGTTTATAACAAGTAGTTCGATCGAACTCGTGCAATGGCTTATCACCTTTTTTGTGCTTGTGTGGGGACTCCGTTTGAGTTTTTATATTTTTAAGCGCAACCGTAAACAAGGTGAAGACCCACGGTATAAAGCGATGCGTCAAAACTGGCGTTACCCGCGTTTCGCTGCGTATGGAAAAGTCTTTATGCTTCAAGCAATACTGCTGTATATCATTGCTCTCCCGATTATGCTTGCTTCGCGTATAACCTATCAAGTCGATACACTATATATAGTGCTTCTTGGTAGTGGGATTGGTCTTTGGGTCATTGGGTTCTTCTTTCAATCAGTCGGTGACCGTCAACTCAAGCAGTTTAAACAAAACCCAGATAATAAAGGGAAAATAATGCAAAGTGGGCTTTGGCAATACACACGCCACCCAAACTATTTTGGTGAATCCCTTATGTGGTGGGGAATTTTTATTCTAATGATGGCTTCACCGTCTTTAATGGGTCTGATTGGTCTTATGTCCCCAATCTTAATTACGGTGCTTGTGCGTTTTGTTTCTGGGGTGCCATTGCTTGAAAAGCGCTATAAAGGACGCGACGATTTTGAAGCGTATAAAGCGCGCACCAATGTGTTTTTTCCATTGCCACAAAAAAAGTAACCCATTGGCTACTTTATTTGTGTGGTTACGTCAACATTGCCTTTAATCGCTTTTGAATACGGGCAAAAGTTTAATGCTTTCGCCGTAAATGCTTGAGCAACCTCTTTGTTCAGTCCACGCACTTCAACTTCTAAATCAATGCTAAATTTAAAGCCTTGATCCCCATCAGCGACAAGATGCGTTGTGGCTTCAACTTCAATCGCTTCAAAGTTCGTCATGCTGTTTTGAAGAAGGTACTCAAGTGAACTTGCAAAACACGCTGCGTAACCCATTGAAAATATCTCTTCTGGGTTTGTTTTCTTGCTTGCTTCTCCGCCCATCTCAGGGGGTTTTGCCATGGATAAATCCAATCCGGAAGTTGCGGCTTGGATATCGCCATCACGCCCACCACGAATGGTTGCTTTTCGGCTTAAAAAGGGTTTCATGTAATCACCTCATCTATTTTGTAGTACGAACTAATTGTATAAAAAAGAAAGAACAAACACAACAAATGTGCTTGTTCTTTTTATTAGTATAAAATAACGAAATAGATAACCATGGTCACAATATACATCACAAATAAGTAATTCGCTGACTCAAAAGATACGGTGTAATTTCGTATCAGTTTTACCCCTTTGTAATCCGGTCGAATCAGGAAGTAGAAAATCCCAAAGGCCACCCCGATAATGATTAAATATTCCACCAGTTTCCATAGCGTAAACTGAATATTTGAGAAATCTGCGCCAAAGAATCCTTGGCCAATTGGAATGTAAAAGTTTCCAAATAGTATAATAACAAAAGCGATAATGATGAGTGCAGCATCCTGTATGTAATTTTGGAAACGGAAAGACAAACTTTTCTTGCCAAAGAAGATTTGACTCATCTTAACAAAAAGCGTTGCCGTTCCAATATTGATTAAAAACAAAATCCAATAGCGTAAATCCGTTGATTCAAAGCCATACATAATCGCAGACTTGCTAATAAACCCATTAAGCAATGGGGCCCCCGTGATCGATAACATCCCAATAATCATCGCAATGCTCACAAGTGGCATGGCCCTAAACACGCCGCGTAACTCAGTAACTCTCTTTGTATGGAAAACATGAATAATCATCCCTGCACCCATAAACAGTAAAATTTTGAAAAGGGCGTGGTTAAAAATATGCAGTTGGCCACCAAGATAGACATTCACATCGGAACTTGATAACCCAATGATGATTAAACCAATCTGACTCACCGTTGAATACGCAAGCATCTGCTTGATATCGGTTTGTGTAATCGCAAAGACAATCCCTACAATCCCTGTTAGTGCGCCGATCACAAAGAAGAAATCCGCGTAATGATAATCGGCGAGCGCAAACATTTCATTAATACGAATAAAAAGATAAAGGCCACCTTTGACAATCAATCCACTTAATAATGCACTAATGCCACTTTTCGCTGCACCATGTGCTCTTGGTAACCACGTAAAGACTGGAAAGAATGCCGCCTTAACGCTAATACCTGCAAGCATTAACACATAGGTAAAGCGAATCACCATGGTATCACTCACATCACCCATGCCATTGGTGATGTGTTGGATATTAATCGTGCCAAACGTATTGTATAGGAAAATAATTCCAATTAAAAAAGCCAAAACACCGCTGGTGTTTACAAGTAAATAATACAACCCAGCCCGGAAGGATGTTCCCGCTTTATTAAACGCAATCAAAATCGTCACGATAATCGTTGTTAACTCCATAAACACAAACATATTAAATAAATCGTTGGTTTGGAGGAGGCCTAAAAAGACCCCTTGTAAAAAGGTCAAAAAGAACAAAAAGTCGTGATCTGTTTTCTCTTTGTTAAAGGTATATAATAGCACCATCCACCAACTGAAAATGGATAAAAACACAAACGACATACTTAAATAGTCATTACGAAGGCTTATGCCGATGCGATCATCCCACAACCCAACCACAAAAGTCTGTGGTAAGAAGGTTCCATCAACACGGTGCACATAAAAATAAAGAATTGCCAAAGCCGTAATCACAAGTTGGCTGACAAGTGCTAAATAATTAATATGTTTATTCTTAAAAATATAGATAAGAATCGATGTGACAATCGGTATCACAATGATGTAAATTGGTATAAATGTCATAACGTACCCTACTTTCACAAATTATCTTTTACTATTATAGCATATTTTGTCTAATCCTGAATACTGTTTGTGAATCGTTGTTTCTCATCCAGTTTACGTAACTGGCCTTCAATCGAACTCACAAAAGCAAAAAGCGGTGCATACGCAATAATCACAAATAAAAGAATACCCATAATATCGTGACGAGTCACCTCAAAATGAACGAGCACAAAATACACTAGAATCCAACTCGTTAAATGGAATAAATGCTTAATCGTAAACCACTTATCGTACTTAAAAAGATAAAAACTCATCGCCACTTGCCAGTAAACAATCATCAAGAACAACACCATAAACGACGCGTGTGCTTCAGGAAATAAACTTACAATGATGGCGTAGATAACACCAAGATAAACAATGCGCTTTAACCGTTCATTCATGGTCACATACACGTGGCGTTTCATGGTATCGAGTGTCACTGGATAGTGACGTATATAATTGATATAGTCTGCTTCATTTAAACGTAAACCGATCATATATTGCTTAATCAGTATGTATGTACTTATTATAATAAACAGCATGCTTAACATCATAAATAAGCCCGTTGCATAGTCAAAAAGATAGATTAACATTAAATAATTGATGGCGTTAAAAACGACCGCCACTATGCCTTTGGGATACAAAAACAGACGGTTCGCTTCGCGGTAATCGAGCATTAGCGCGAGCATTATGAGCGAACCAAAAAAAGCAAAAAAACCAAAAGCAACAACCACTTCATCTGTGCGCATGAGCATCATGCCCACAAAAGCAAAAATGATGATGACTTGCAAGGCTAAGGTTTGTTTGCCGTTTTTTAACGCTTTTTCTTTATAGGATAAGGTTTTTTCTTCCATCGTCAGCACCTCTTCATGTTCGTTGAACTCTTTCAAATTATAGCATAAAATTATTAATATGACATAACAACTCAAAAGAAAAACAAGTCAAATGACTTGTTTTACGCTAAGAATGTTTTAATCTTTTTCGCTGATGCCACTTTCCCGGCAAGTTTTACTTGGCCGTCGATGACGAGTGCTGGGGTTTGAAATACTCCATGTTCAGCAATGGCATTGATGTCTTCTACTTTTTCAATGGTGACATCAAGATCAAGTTCTTGAGCAGCTAAACGCGCATTCTTCTCAAGTAAGTCGCATTTTTTACACCCTTTACCTAAAATTTTAATAACCATAGGTATCCTCCTATCAATCAAATATCGTGCTCGTGTTTATTGATGATATATTATACCATATTATAAAATGGATAATCCGATTTTTCAATACCTATCGAAAACGCTATGCTTATCCCTTTTTACTTATTGGGAATCGGTTTATACTAAACATGAGGTGATTTGATGAAGCTAGCACCAATATTACCGCTTGTTATTGGTTTCGTTATCGGTTTTACTGCCATCCCCTTATTCGCATTAGGTTTCTTTCTTGTCTTTGCGCAACATCAGTATGGGCTCTTGGTGATGTATGGCATGCCATTCTTAGGGGTTTTATACATCGTGACCGTTATTATCCTGCATTTCTTTCATGTGCCAAAGCCGTTGCTTAAACGGTTCCGTCTATCGATTCTCATCATGTTTTTAGCCATTCCACTTTCGTGGTTTGTCACGCAATTGTTTTATGCGGCATAACAATCAAGGACTCACCCTTTGTGGTTTGAGTCCTTTTTATTTGCTTTATGCGTTTTTTAGCCCTAGGTTAATTGCATTTTTTATTGAATTTTAGTCAAGCCCTTAACAAATATAAATCACATGTTATAATAATTTTGGGAGTGGACATTATGAATAGACAAAACCACGATATGCTCGGCAACATGCAAATTAAAAAACTGCTTTTTAAGCTCGCTGTGCCTGCCACAGCAGCAATGATTATAAATGCTCTCTACAATTTAGTAGATACTTTTTTTGTGGCTTGGGGATCGGGTCAACTAGCCATTGGCGCTTTAACCATCGCTTACCCAATTCAAATGATTGTTTTGGCGATTGGTATGATGATTGGGATTGGGAGTGCATCCATCTTCTCGCGTGCCTTTGGGCGTGGGGATGAAAAAGCGATGAAGCGCGCGGTCAATACCGCGCTTGTGATGAATTTTAGTTTAACCTTAACGATTTCTGTGCTTGCCTTTATATTTTTAGATCCTTTGCTTACGCTTTTTGGCGCAACCGCAAGCAACATTGGGTTTGCGCGTGAATACTTAAGCATTATTTTAATTGCCTTAGTGCCTTTTTCATTGTCCATTACATTTAATAACTTAACACGCGCCGAAGGGCGACCAAAAGTGGCGATGATATCGTTGATGATTGGTGCCATTGTGAACATTGTGCTCGATCCAATCTTTATTTTTGATTGGGGTCTTGGTATGGGTGTTTCTGGGGCAGCACTTGCCACAGCAATTGGGAAAACCTTCTCGTTTGTCTATGTCTTTAGTCGCGCAATGCAACCGAAATCGTCTTTAATTATTGATTTAAAAACACTGTATAAAATCGATTTTTCCATGGTAAAAGAGATAATAGCCATTGGCTTGCCATCCTTTGTGCGTACCGCGATGGGTGGTGTGCTTATTATCATTGTCAACAACCTAATTAACCGCTATGCGGTCGGTGACCCTGCAATTTACATTTCAATTTATGGGGTCATTAACCGACTTCTCCGGTTTAGTCTGATGCCTGGATTCGGGCTCGTTCAAGGAATGATTCCAATTGTCGGATTTAACTTTGGTGCTCAATTCCATGACCGAGTCTTTGACGTCATCCGGCAGACCTCTAAAATGTTGTTTATTTACTTCACCGTTGTCTTCTTTATTGTGATGGTGTTTGCCGAACAGTTATTTGGGCTCTTCGAACGCGAAGGCAATCAATACTTTATTGAACATGGTGCTTATGCCTTTAGAATTGTTGCGCTTGGGTTTTCATTTATTACCTTCCAAGTCATTTTATCAAGTGTGTATCAAGCCATGGGCTTTGCAACACGGGCTTTCTTTATCGCCCTGTCTCGACGCTTTATTGCCTTTATTCCCATTGCTTTGTTGCTGACGCATTTTATGGGTGTTGAGGGAATCTGGTGGACGTTCTTCTTAGCGGATCTCATTACCGGTACAATTTCATACATTATGTATCGATTCGAGATGAAAACCTTAAAAGAAAAACAGCACTTAAGACAAAAGACAGCTTAGTTAGGCTGTCTTTTATATTTTTATCCAATAGCGCTTTGAATCCCCATGGATTTCTGAATACCGTGTATCTTCATAGATACCGCCATTTTTGATGATAACGCGTTCACTCGCACTATTTCCTGGTGAGGTTGCGAGCAAGACTTTATCCAGTTTTAAAGCTGTCTTGCAATAATCGAGTACCAACGAAAGCATTTCAGTTCCGTACCCTTTATTGTGCTGACTCGGACGAATCATGTACCCAATATGCCCACCATAGTTGAGTAAGAAATCGTTCAGTTCGTGACGAATATTGACAAAGCCAACAAGCACCGCGTGATGATAAACTAAGAAAGTGGTTGCAGGGACACGTGTTTTGTAATCCACATCACCAAATAAATCCTTATAAACTTGTTGCAACCAAGCGTCATAAGGCATTTCATCAATGCGTGAAGTCCCATGTGTTTCAACACCAAACTGAATACATTCTTTAATGTAGTCTTCACAATCGTTTTGATGAATCTTTAAAGGTGAAATAAGCGCAAGTCTTCGTTCCATTGTTACCTCCTATACGTTTAACGTTATGTCTATTGTACCGTATTTTTCAACATTTCAAGCATATAAAAACCACACTTTTTAAACGTGTGGTTTTAAGGTTTAGCCGTGTGTCTTAAAAATTCAATGTACGTCAGGAGCAAAAGAAAAATAACTGAACTTAACCATACCCAAAGCGGCACAATACGACCAGCAGTTATAGGTGAATAGCTATTGCCCCAAACAGATAAGATGAGTACCGCTACCAACCCTTTGATGGGGATAAATACTGTATCGGCTTTTGAGGTCTTCTGAACGATGGCTAAAACAAAAACAATCAAAACAGGTAAAAAGAAAAAGCCAAGTTGTGTGTACACGCCGAAATGATAATAATACCCAATTAAGTACCAAACAGCAATAAAGAAATAAGCAATCGGTAAAACAAAAGCAAAGTCTATTTTTTTAATCATGGTGTGCCTCCTTCTTGATGTAGCGATGAATCGCATCTATAAGCTTGTCTATCGATTCTTTTTGAATGTCATTGTGACAGACAAAACGCATCGTTTCTCCACGTGATGCACTGATAATAATATCGTGTGTCCTGAGATAATCAGCCAGTTTTTCTTGATCGAGTGTCGTGGTTACAAACACCATGTTTATGTCACGGGCATCACCATTAACGGTGAAGGAATCGATTTTATCGAGTTCTTGAGCCAAATAATCTGCGTTTGTGTGGTCATCTTTTAAGCGTCTACGCATCGACTCAAGCGCAATAAAGCCTGGCGCTCCTAGCACACCAACTTGTCGCATCCCACCCCCAAGCAATTTTCGCATTTTACGCGCACGCTCAATAAACGCTTTTTCACCAACGAGCATGGAACCAATTGGGCTTGCAAGTCCTTTTGATAAGCAAAACATTGCCGAATCGGTGTACTTAAGCATGGTTTTTACCTCAACATTTAGATGCACCGCAGCGTTAAACACACGCGCACCATCAAGATGCACTGGAATGCGGTTGGCTTGAGCCGTTTCATGGATGGCTTGCATCCACTCAAGTGACCCTACTACACCAGTTCCATGCGCGTTTTCTATACAAATTAGCCCAGTATCTGGGTAATGGATGTCTTGGCCGCGAATGCCTTGTTTTACGCCGTCAAGATTGAGCATCCCACGTGTTTCAGGTACAAGGTGATAACTTACACCCGATAACACCGCGGCGGCGCCTACTTCGTAATTTTTAATGTGTGAGTTTGCGCCGACAATAATTTCATCGCCGCGTTTTGTGTGCGTCATGATGGCAATTTGATTGCCCATCGTTCCACTTGGCACAAACAGTGCCGCGTCTTTACCTGTTAAGGTTGCCGCATAGGCTTCAAGTTTATTGATGGTTGGATCGTCACCATAAACATCGTCCCCAACAACGGCGTTTTGCATGGCTTCACGCATTGACGCGGTGGGTTTGGTGACGGTATCACTTCGAAAATCAATCATATTACTACCTCTTTTCTTTGTCATCATGTCTTTAACTTAATGAATGTTTCTATGCCTACTAGTTTACGCATTGTTCCATAAGGTTACGGTATAATCATACACGAAATTCACTTAGAAATAAAGCATGTAACCCATTTACGCAAACACACTTTTACGGCATTAATCTTTGTATGTCTTACCATTTAACTCGGTACGAATAAGGGTGTCGCCCTCATAATAAAGTGTCAACGTAAAAAAAGGATAGTTGTTCCTTAATAAATCAAGAAAAATCGCATCGCCTGCCCACATCGGAAGGGCGAATACCTCGTCTTTCTTCACCCATTTAAGTGTCCCTTCATCGCAATCAATTTGTCTTCCATGCCATGTCGTTGCGGTAAAGAGATGCATTGTTTCATCCGGCGCTTGATTGGAAATAAAAATGACCATTCCGCGATAGACATAATCTGAGATCATGTAGCCGGTTTCTTCTTTGACTTCACGTTTCATCGCCGCTTCAGGTGTTTCACCTTTTTTAAGTTTCCCACCAACACCGATCCATTTTCCATAGTTAATGTCTTGATCGTCTTTATCCCGGTAAAGCATTAAATACTGTTCATCTTGTTCTAAATAACAAAGCGTTGTTTCTTTCATACTAAACCCTCTTCTCTTGATCGATACGGTTTACCCACACGGAGTGTTACGTTTCATAATTATTCTTGCTCACAAACGACATAAGCACGAGAAACATCGAAACACCAATAAGGATGAAACCAAGGATAATCAAACGACTAAACATGTCGTAAAATGAAAAAAATAACGTGATGCCACCAAAAAGCAAAAGACCGATAAAGCCTGTCCATCGCATAACTCTTCTTGCCATGATCTTCACCTCACTACTTTTAGTTTAGCGTAGAATAAATAAAATGTCACGGGGTTTTCATCCTGCATCATTCGTCATAAAGATGCAGTTAAGCCATTAAAAAACACCTAAGATACCCTTAGGTGCTTTTTGGTTTGCGTTCAATAACAATAACGCGAATCTTCATCATCAGATACACAGTAAATACCATCAAGTATACCCATCCTGTGGATTTGATCTGAACATAGAAGATTTCGCTCGTTACAAACAAATCAAAAACTAAATGAATATAAATTAATGCATAGACAATATACGCCAAATAATGCACACGTTTCCACATGCGAGGCTGCATCTTTTTGCGCACAATCGGTAAGGAAGTCACAACAAGTGGCATGATAATCAACAAGGCTATAAGCCCTGTTGAGTTAAAGCCACTTAACGCAAGATCAAGTCGTAAAAAAGCGTGTGGCAAGACTGTAATGAACCCAAGAATCGCCATCTCACGTCGAACACGCATAATGGCAATCTTTAGTTTATGTCTTTTTTTAAAGGCACCACCGGCCATCACGAGCGTGAATAACGCAAAACTTAAATGCCCACTGTAATAAACTTCATAAAGCCCCACAAGTTTACGCACATCGACGTTAAACACAATCAGTAGGATCAACATAGTGCTTAAGGCTAAAAACACGAAATAGATACGGTATTCGTTTTTATGAATTGTTTTTCCATAACGAAAGAACACGACCCCAACAATGGGCACGAGTAGTAATCCCAAATAACTTACCATTACTTCACCTACTCTTCAACAATTAAACGCCCAATGCGAGGGATATTGTCCAAAACACTTTCACCGTGTGGTGACCCTGTTATCGCCTCAGTTAAATCTTGACCCGCTTGGTGTGTGTTACGGTGTAATCCGTTTGGCCATAGACTTGAATCCGAGACATCATAAACAAACCCATCCACTGCGATATACGCATCGCGGCCATCACGACCATCGTATGCCGATAATTCTTCAAGCGTAAAGTCTCTTAAGTCCCCATTGTCGTTGATTTGTTCACCATTGTCACGTGTCGTGGTTGTGTCGTTGCCACAGGCAGCTAACAAGCCTACACTCAAAATGGTCATTGCAATCATAAATACACGCATTTGCATCATCTCCTTTTTTTAATTATAAAACATTTAATTAGTAAGGATTATCTAGATGCACTCTTTTATTATCAAATTCATAGGTTAATTGCACAACAAAAGCTTTTGATAATGACGATATGTTTTATCAATGTATAATTAACCCTTTTGCGTAAGCTGTTCTGATGTTAACTGTTCCTCGGTTTTTTGGGCATAGAATGTCAGTAAGAACATGATTAAGGTTACCACTAATCCAAAAATACCTGTAAGCGCTAAATACACTGGATTTATTTCTAAAGCGCCGCTTTGGTAGGTCGTTCCCATCGTATAAAAAAGTTCAAGAGGGGTTCCTGATTCTGGTCGCATGGTATAAAAATAGTTTGAATCGGAATTAAGCACCGCACGGAAGAAAAGATTCACGCCATGTGCAAGCACGTAAAGCGGCACTAAAATCACGTAGAGACGGTATAAAATGCGTTTTGATAAAACCACAAAGCCGCTTGAGAAAGCCCATAGTGTTAAACTCACAATCAGCATGTGTCCACTGATATAAGCAAACCCTTGAAAAGTCACAAGCGTTGCGTAGTTTTCTAACCCATTCGCAAACACAATCGACATAAATGCCGCAGGCAAATTAAATAACCAAGCAAACGCAAAAAGCGTTTTGTTGTTTTTTAAAAACGCAAAAAGCAACACGAAATTCGCAAAGTGACAAATCTGTAAAGGCACCAGTTCAAAATGAAAAACAAAACCTCTTAGTACAAAAATCTCAATGTTTCGAAACAGTAAAATCACAATACCAATCACACTGAATAAGACACCGTACTTTCGTTTATCGTGCTCCGGTTTATCGTTGAGTAAAAAATGCAATCCCATCCAAAAAACAAACGGCGATAAGATAAACAGATAGTGTCCCAAACTCCACATCGTAAATGTCATTGATTTCTCCTTTGTATTATGTAATTTTTAATCCATCATTTTTATTTTACCACAAATTAGATAGTCACATTACGCCAATCGTCCACCATCAGTAATAAACTCACTGCCTGTAGAGAAACTTGAATCTTCACTCGCTAAAAAAACAATCATCTGAGCGACTTCAGATGCTTCGCCTCCGCGTTTAAGTGGTGTGTCGTTTATTGCTTTTTGCTTGTAGGCTTCAGTGATATGGTCATCGGTCATTGGGGTGTGAATAAAGCCTGGGTGCACAGAATTAACGCGGATATTGTATGGCGCAAATTCTAATGCTGCACTTTTTGTCATGCCTCTTACAGCGAACTTTGACGCGTTGTACGCCATGAGTCCAGCTTTTCCCCTGAACCCTGACGTTGATGAGACATTAATGATTGAGCCGCGCTCGCTTTTTTTCATTGAAGGCAAGCAAATCGTCATGCCTAAATAGGTCCCAAACTGATTGACCATGTAGGTTTTATGAAAATCCTCATCTGTAGCCTCATCAAAAGGTTTTTGGATCACAATACCGGCATTGTTCACTAAGGTGTTAACGGGACCAAACGTTTGTTCGGTTTCCTTTACGACCGTTTCCCAGTCTGCACGGCTTGAGACATCGTGATAGATGAATGTGGCCTGATCCCCTAATGTTTTTGCAAGGTCCTTGCCTTTTTCCATGTTTATGTCCGTTAAGACAACGTACGCGCCTTCTTCTACAAAGCGTTTGGCACAAGCGGCCCCAATGCCTTGAGCTGCCCCAGTAATAATCGCCACGTTTCCTTCTAGTTTTTTCATGATTTTTCCTCCTAATTATCCTGTTGTTAAATTCCCCATAAACTTTAGTTAATTATCCAATACTACAAGCCATTTTTCAAGCAAACCTTGATAAATAACCACTATTTACAGTTTTTGGTGTCTAAACTTATCTATAAAACCACTAGAACAGAAGATTTTCTTATAAGCGATAATAATTTAATGCGTAATTAACTATGTGTTGTAAATGTATCAACACTTACGAAGCAGCATTTGCAACATCAATTGAACAAGAGATTCCGACTTCGCACTTGCTGAGTGAATTAGTCACTCCCAAGTGTATCAATATACAGCAAAAAGCACGATTGTTCCATTTGAAAAATACCCAAATTATTTTGAACGTAATTTGACCTAAAAAAATTTCACTCACTAAGATAGGTATTAAAAAAACACATCCATTTTACATTAACAACTGATGTGTTTTTTATGTTAAATGGTGGTTAAAACCTTTATGTAATGAGTAAGATGGTTAAGCACTGGGTTTTTACTAGGTAAGATCACTTCACTAAGTAAAAATCCTGCAATAAGTCTTGCTTTTATCTCAATATTTGCTTCTTTATGGTGATAGATATAGTGGTGTTCAAGCAATGTTTTCAACTGACTGTAAATTACTTCGGTAAACTGTAAATCTTTTGGTAAGTGTTCTCTAATACTTTCAGCAATAATCAATTTAAATAAGGCCTGGTGTTCATTTATTACCTCTAAGCGGTTGGTTATTAGTGTCTTTAAAAAAGAGTGTTCATCTTGTTTATATATTTCTGCCATATGAGAAGCATCAAATGTATCCGCAATAATATGTGTGATTGTGAACTCAAATAGTGATTGTTTATTTTTGAATTTACGAAACAATGTAACTTCTGCTACTTCTGCTTTTTTAGCAATTTCTTGTGTTGTTGCTTGCAAAAATCCTTTATCTAAAAACACCTCTAAGGCACCTTTAATTATACGCGCTTCTGTTTGTTTCATATCGTCACCTCTTTTAGGCTGTTTTTGTTCTTAGTTTATAAGCTTTCTTCGCAAATACTCTTGTTTGAATAATAAGGATTGCAGGCATAATGAAGATTGTGCTTATAAGAGCGAGTGTTAAATTAACTACGGTCATTATACCAAAGTTACTTAGAATTTGGAAGTCAGAAATGATAAGTGCACTAAATCCGCCAATGGTAGTTAACGCCGATGCTAAAATTGGTTTTGAGAGTTTGCTCAGCGCTACCGCAATGGCTTCACGTTCGTCTGTCTGATGGGCTTTTTCTTGTTCGTAGCGCTCCATAATTAGAATTGTAAACTCCGTCCCGATTCCAATGATTAATGCGCCAAGTGTAGCAGTAAGTGGCGTATAATCAATCCCAAATAAATACATAAATAATCCGCTCCATCCGACGATCAAAGTAATTGGTATTAATGGAGTTAATGCTTTTAGTGGATTACGGTAAATAATTAATAGTCCCATAAACACAGCAAACATTCCAAGCAATGTTATGGTATATCGTCCCGTTGTTAATCCTTGCATCATCTCAACATCAATGACTGCTTGTCCAGTAACACGAACTTCTAGTTGCTCTAAAGCTAAATTGCTCATCGTACGATTAAGGGATTTCACAAATGCCTCTAATTCACTCGCTTCTAAACTCTCAATCATAACCGTCATCGTTGCAACCGTGTAATCATCATTAACAATAAGTTTTCTCTGATTTACAGGTAGTAGCTCTAGTTTTTCTAACGTACTTAAACTTTCATCTTGAGACGCTTGGTTTAAAAGTGTGTTAATGCTTCTTATTTCAACAATTTCATTTGCGTAAATGGTTGGTAGAACTGCTTGCACATGATTCGACCAGGCTATCATTTCCTCACTCAAAACATCACCTTTATAGATAATTGAAAGTTGTTCAGTAGACCCGACAAGACTTCTTAATTGATGAATATCATCAAGCGCTTTATTGTCTTGCGGCATAAACGTTTCAATATCTGTTTCAACTCCGACTTCTTGATCTAGTATTAACCCAAGCCCGGCAGTTACAAGTGCTAAGGCAACAATCACAAAACGAAATCGAGTTAATGATTTTGTCATGTGATAAATGGCACCATACTTCATTTCTTTTTTTGATTTCTTATCTTTCAGGTTCGGGATTTTTTTAAAGTGTGTATCGCGAACGTATAATAACGGCAATAAGACTAATATCGCGACAATAAAACTAACAATAATCCCAATGGTTAACATTGAACCGAAGT
>SLQR01000105.1 GCA_007131405.1 Candidatus Izemoplasma sp. | reverse complement strand
TAAACATCTCCTGGTAAAAGGGAAAAAATTAAACTGGTTTCAAAAACTCTTTGGGAAAAAGGTCGATGAGAGTAAGTATGTAGGATGCAATCTTGTTTTTATTAATTTACGCGCGATTAGTGAAGACTGGACGATTGAAGATGATTTTATTATTCAAGACCCAGAAGAAAACCTCTATCTTTACTTAAACATTAAAGGTCAACTTGCGACTCATGTCACTAACGTAGAGAAACTCATGACCATTAATCTCTTTAGTCAATCCTCAACCTTTCCACTCAAAACCTTGATTGGTCATATGCGTGCCAAAATGAATATTGTGATTAAAGAACGTGTTTATTCTGCCATCATGCGCGATAAAATAACGTTTACCGCGATGATTAAACATTTAAACACCATATCGGAAGAAACGCGCGTAGCGCTTATGCCGTATTTTGAAGAGTATGGACTTAAGATTGACAGTTTCTTAATTGAAGAAATCGCGCCAAAGAAAAGTTTCTTTGATCAAGTTATTGCGCAGCAACAAGAGGTGGTGTTTAACAAACAACGCATTGCCAATGAAACCTTAAAAGCCATTGAAATGGGTAAAGCCAATGCCGAAGCGCGAAAAGCGCAAGGCTATAGTTACCAACAAGAACGCCAGTTTGACATCCTCGAATCGCTTGCCAAACGTCGATACATAAATGCTGTCACCGGCGAAGCCGATGTCCTCGGACAATCAATCGATAAGGAAATTGGAACGAAATTTGGTGAATCGGTCTCCGAACAAATCAGCACCAACACGCAAAAGGCGTTTAGTTCGAAGAAGTAGCCCGTACAAGGGAGCGTAATGCAAGTATTAATTTGTAAAATCCTAAGTAAAGAAAATAGTTACATCGTTTATACTTTTTTTAAGTTTAGGGTTACTCAGTGCCTGTTCACAGGTTACGGCGGGTGAAGTCAATTAGAAGAAGCGGTTCAAGCACTTTATGATGATGCGAGTAGTGCAGAGATTGTGGTGATCGAAAATGTCTGGGCGTGTTATGAGGTGTATGATGACAATGCACTCGTTGAAAACTACTGTGGGTATCTTTTCAAGTACAACACATCAAGCGAATCAGTTGATCAGTTTATCATGATTGAAATAAACGAAGACGCAGAGTCTAAGCGTGTTGACGTGTATCCGATAACTGAAGAAACTTTCATCGAATCGATTGAGATAGTTCATGATGAAGCGACGTGGGATGACTTAGGCGAAACGAAAGAGCAAGGCGGCCATGAGTTGCTTTATGACTATGGTGAAGTAAGCAACACACGCATCAATGCAATACTTGACGATTTAAGCTAAAGACTAAAAGTCGATTTGATCGACTTTTTTCTTTTACCTAAGGCGTCGGTGAAAGTATAAGAGAACTTTATCAACATGAAGTTCTTAAAACAACGCGTATAGTTTAAAAAAACACCCTTTTTCTGTATAGCGTTTTAGAGTAGTCAATGCGAATTGATTTCTTTTTTTGTTTAAGGCATTTTTATGCTATAATATTTTCAGAGTTTCATTGCATTGAGGGGTGCAACACTAGGGGGAGTATTTTTATGTCAAGAGATCAACGCATGAAAAAAATGTTACGCACAAGTCAGTTTATGATTTTGGATGCTTTTTTAATTGCATTTGTGTATACCATCATGGTCATCGTGCTTAAACTGATTGATGCGAATGTCTATGATGAACACATATTTTATCTGTTACCAACGATTGTCCTTTTTAAACTTGCGGTCTACTTAATCGTTGGCTTATATGGTATGCTACTTAAGCATTTTGGCTTTGAGGATGCACTAAAAATATTTACTGGGGTAATCGTCAGTAACTTTTTAATTGTGCTCTTTTTTGCGATTAGCAGCATTGCTTTTTTGCACTGGATTATTTTCTTACTTGCGACACCAATTGAAATGTTTATGCTCGCTTTACCGCGCATCTCTAAGCGTGTCGTTATGTTTCTTAAAACCAACATGGACTGGCGTAATGCGGTCGGTAGACGTACGCTAATTATTGGTGCCGGTGATGGTGGCGAAATGATTTTAAAAGAATTGTATCGCAATAAAAGTTTACCGAATATTCCCATTGCCTTTTTAGACGATAACGATGATAAAATAGGCAGTAAATTACTAGGTATCCAAATCGTTGGGCCGATTGATGATGTGGCGAAATATATTGACCTTTTTGACATTGAAGAAGTTATTATCGCGATTAAAAACATTAAGTTAAAACGTCTCCAACACATCTTGAATCTGGTCAGTGAAAAACACGTGACAATTAAACGCTTACCTCTGATGGAAGAAATACAAGAAAAGCAGCAGTTAAAACTGATGGATGTTAAGATTGAAGATTTACTTGACCGTGAAGAAATCGAACTTGAAAATAAAGGCATTAAAGAATTCATCACGAATCAAACGGTGCTCGTCACCGGTGGTGGTGGATCCATTGGGAGTGAGTTGTGTAGACAAATTGCCTACTTAAACCCAAAACGTTTGATTATCTTTGATATCTATGAAAATAACGCCTACGACATTCAAATGGATTTAACACGTGAAATGAAGCGTAAGAATAAAAAAATGGACTTAAAAGTTTTTATCGGTAGCGTCTACAATGAAGAACGTTTAGAACACGTCTTTAAAGACCATCAACCAGACATTGTTTTCCATGCTGCTGCGTATAAACATGTACCTTTAATGGAAGACAGTCCACAAGAAGCTATACGAACAAACGTATTAGGGACGTACAATACCGCAAAACTTGCGGGGATCTATAAAGTAAAACACTTCGTCTTAGTAAGTAGCGATAAGGCCGTTCGCCCAACCAACATCATGGGCGCCACAAAACGGTACGCTGAACTGATCATCGAACACTTTGGGAAAACGAATAAAGACACCAAATACTCGGCGGTACGTTTTGGGAATGTCCTTGGGTCTAACGGCAGTGTCATCCCACTCTTTAGAAAGCAAATTGAAGAAGGTGGCCCAATCACCGTGACCCATAAAGATATTACAAGGTACTTTATGACCATCCCTGAAGCCGTTTCCTTAATTTTGCAATCCGCGGTGTACGCAAAAGGTGGCGAAATCTTTGTGCTTGATATGGGTGAACCGGTTAAAATCAATGACTTAGCCGAAAAGATGATTCGCTTAGCAGGATTAAAACCAAACAAAGATATCGACATCGTCTATTCCGGCTTAAGACCAGGCGAAAAGCTCTTTGAAGAACTCCTTGTTGATCAAGACGCACAAATCCGCACACCCAATAAAAAAATCTTCATTGAATCCTCAGACGAATCCAATGAAGACCATTACTCAG
>SLQR01000007.1 GCA_007131405.1 Candidatus Izemoplasma sp. | reverse complement strand
TTTGAACTCTTTAAACAGGCAATTGACAAAAACCTTTACGAAAACTTAACGGCACTTATTCTTATGCTTATAAAGAAAAACTATACAAAGTATGTTCATTATATGCTTGAAAACCATATGGAAAATGCCGAACCATTAGACGTTGCAAAACTCTTAGTTAAGCAAGGCAAACTTGAACAACTAAAACTCATCATTAAGCATTTAAATGACGAAAACAAAAATAAGTTATTATCAATTGCTAACGAGGATGACTATCCAACACTTATCTATTTAATGAAACAAGGCGCAAAGTTCAACTTAAAACATCAAGATACATTCATGTTTAATAAAATTAATGGTATATTAAGTTATTTGCTTAGTGAAGGGGAGGATAAACAGTGATTGAATTTTATCAAGAATACGATACGATAGTTTTATTAACGATTGTATCGGTATTGCTTATTATGACATTTATCAGTATTGGGTATCATCGTGTAGTTCTAAAATACTTTTCAAGTCGAAAATTTAAAATCCATACCCACCTTGTTCGAGAACCATCAACAAATCAGCGCCAATTTTCTTTGCATGTGTTTAACCACAATATTACGGATTCTCGTATCGTTGGTCTTGGATACATGTACCGTGACCAAGCAATTGATTACTTTGAAAACTATCGCAAAAGTAACGCAATTAACGAAGGTTATAAAGTTATCATATCGTCACGTGATTCAATCCAAATGAGTGTGGATGTTAAAGAATTTAAACAACTTATTCGCGATATGAATCAAGGAAAAAAACGTGTGGCAAAAATTCAATGTTATGCGACAGACTCACTTGGATTAATGACGCTGATTAAAGCAAAACAATTAAGAAAAGTGATTAAACGTGATTTTAAAGTTGAACGCAAAGTTGTACATAGCAACATAAAAGCAGAAAAACATGAGATTCGTGTACAAAAACGTCTAGAGCGTAAACAACGTCGAAAGTATCGTATACAAAGCTTTAAAGGATGGTTAACTCGTTTGCGTTTGCGCATCAAAAAACTTTTTACCTTTAAACGCAAAAACAAGTAAGCAACGTTGTGTTTTTAGAGTGAATGTGCTACTGTTGTCTTGAGGTGATTACATGAAAGAAGCATCAAAAGCACAGTTGCAGCAATTCAAAAGAGAGGTTATACAAGGCCTATTTGCTGGGATCCTCTTTACACTTGTTTATGCCGTGTGGTATTCAGGAATGCGAAATATACTGGCTATAATCTTCATCTTTATTACATTCTTTCTGACGTGGGTATTGATCACATGGATTATTTACCGAATTCGATTAGCAAAAGACAAATCTAATAATAAAGAGACATAAAACTTCAGGTTTTATGTTTTTTTTATGATATGATTAAAGCAAGATAGACAAACTATATACTTATGGGTAGGTCTAATGAAAGTAGGCGGTTTTATGCGCTATGCATACTGTTATGAAAGTCCAATTGGGGTCCTTTGTTTTGAAGAAGAACAGGGATTTTTGGTCGCATGCCATCTCGATTGGCAAGATGGATTAATTCAAAAGGAAACCCCACTTATAAAAGAAGCGTACCATCAAGTGCTCGAGTATTTTGATGATAAACGAACGCTATTTACGGTGCCAATAAAATTAACAGGCACATCATTTCAGCAACGTGTCTATCAAGCGTTATTGGAAGTTTCCTACGGTGAAACAGTAAGTTATAAAGAACTTGCGAATGCGATGAATCACCCCAAAGCAGTCCGCGCTGTTGGGGGAGCGTTAAATAAAAATCCGCTCATGCTTTTTGTGCCATGTCATCGCGTTATAGCCCATACAGGTACCATCGGTGGATTTGCACACGGTGATGAAATGAAACACTATTTATTGAATCGAGAAGGTGTGGTTATCGATGCGTGATCATAAAACGATGATGAATTTAATTATTGATGTTGCTAAACAGGATAAACGGATTCGAGCAGTTGCTTTAAATGGCTCACGAGTGGATCCGTGTGCAAAGAAGGATCGTTTTCAAGATTATGACATTACGTATTATGTAGACGACTTTAATGCGTTCCCAAAAGATACGAAATGGATTGATGTTTTTGGCAAACGCATTGCCATGCAAACACGTGATGATCAATTGTTTATTCCTGATGATACAAATGATCCTAACTGGTACATTTACCTTATGCTGTTTGAGGATGGCACACGCATTGATTTGAGTATTGTAGGTATCGATCGAATGGAAGCGGATGCGTATCATGGCGATGGTTTTTTTAGGCTGTTGCTAGATAAAGATAGCCGTTTAAAGAACGTGCCCCCAATCCATGATCATGCTTTTCATGTTAAAAAACCAGATGAATCCCTGTATGACGCTGCAGTTACGGAGTGTTTATGGCTTATCCCTTCGGTTGGTAAAGGGATTGAACGTCAAGAATATCCTTATGCGATGGAGATGTTAAAACTCGTCCGTGATACATTAAGAGCTATGTGTAACTGGGCCATTGGTATTGAGTATGATTTCAAGATTAATGTTGGAATGTTTTCAAAACGCTTTAAGACGTTACTTAAAAAAGAATGGCACGAAGCTTATCTAAAAACCTATCCACTCGCTACTCGAGAATCAGTTTATCAAGCAATCAATGTTTTGCTCTTTACGTTTAAAGAGGTTGCTACCTATGTGGCAAGTGAACTTAATTATACATACGATGATAAAACGCATGAAAATGTTTCGAACTACATTCAAACCTTAGAGAAACAAGGATATTATTCGAAGGCTTGATGAAGGTAAAAGGGATTAAATGCCTTGGTTTTCAGTTAAAATATAGGTATAATAGACATACGCTACTCTATAAGGAGGGTGACCGTGAGTAAGAAACTAAGAGATTGGTTATTAAGTGTTGGATTAAAACGCACAAAACCGCGTTTATTGGTGTTAGATATTTTGCATAAAAATGAACATTTTATGTCTGCGGATGATATTTTTGTTAAAGCCAAAAAGGTCGATAAATCGATATCATTATCAACGGTGTATCGCATCCTTGAATCGTTTGTTGAAAAAGAGATTGTCTCGCCCGTCACACTTGAATATTCGAAACATCTTTTATACGAACTAAAACATGAAACTCACGCGCATCATCTCATTTGTCTCTCGTGCAAAAAAGTTATTCATGTTCACAACTGTCCACTCGAATCATTTGAAAAACAGATGGGCGATCAATATGATTTTAAAGTCAAAAACCATAAACTTGAATTTTACGGACTTTGCAGTGCGTGTCAAGCAAAAGAAAATGCATCCTAGGCGGATGCATTTTTTATAGGGTAAGGTCTTTGCGGATAAACGCAGAATAGCCTAAAGCATACGAGAGGATACCGACGAGGCATAATAGGGTAAAGTGAAAGTAGATAATCGGGTCCCCTTGGTTTATTTTGTTTCCATCAAACAGAGTGAATAAAGTAAAATATTGCAAAAAGTCTAGCCGTTCATCAACGCTCGAAAGCATATCGATAACAAAGAACGCAACTAAAATACCAATGGAAAACCCCAACATATGTTTTGCTTCATTAAAGAGAGTGGAGCATAGATAGGTTATTCCACTAATAGCAAAGAACAAAAAGATGACCCCAAGGTTTAACAAAAGATAACGCCCAATATTTAACTCACCAGGGAATAGCAGGGCTGAAAATATCAAACCAATTAAGGTGATTGATGCGATTAAATCGGTCACCATACCAAATAGCGTAAAGCCTTGTGTACGTGCGAGTGTTTGTCGACTGACTGGGGCTGAAAGTAAGAATGCCATTGATCCATCATCGACGTACTTACCAATTAACTTGTAGCTAAGCATTATGGTAAAAATCAAGGGGAATAAGATGACAATAAAACCGTAGTAGTAACCCGCTAAAAAGCCGTTAAGTGAAGCGTCAAGAATATTAAAACCCATCGCATTGAGTAGGGCAGGTGGAAACATCTCGAGCATCGCTTCGATGGCTTCAGCGTTTTCAGGGTCGTACATCCCCATGATGATGGTTTTGTACATCATCATAATAAGCATGAAAATAAGCCATATTTTGTAGTTGTTTTTTAGGTTAAACATTAACAAAGAACTACTCATCTGTTTCATCCCCTTCGTGGTAATAATGCATAAAGACATCTTCGAGATTTTGGTGTTTAGTGTCTAAGGATTTAACATTGCATTTAGCAAGCTGTCTAAGGAGTTCGTTAGGGGATCCGCTCACTTCAATTTCAATCTGGGTGCCGTTATCCTTAACAATTTTCAAGTTGTTTTCAAGTAATGTGTTCCGATCGCTTATATGTTCAAGAGTGATAAGAAACACTTTACGCTGTATATCTTTTAAGGTGTCAATATCGTTTAATGCCATTTGTTTTCCGTGTTTTATAATTAGAGCTCGATCACATGTGCGCTCTATTTCTTCAAAGTTATGTGACGACATGAGAATGGTTTTACCTTTTGCCTTTTCCTGTTTGATTAACTCGACAAACTTGCTTTGCATTAAAGGGTCTAAACCGCTTGTCGGTTCATCGAGAATGAGAATGTCTGGATCATGCATAAAGGCGGTTACAATCGCAAGTTTTTGTTTCATGCCTTTGCTCATTTTTCGAATAATACCAGTTGTATCGATATCGAGAAACTCAATCAATTCGTGCATTTTATGAAAAGAATCCATGTTGCGTAAGGCGGCCATGAACTTAAGAAAGTCAATGCCTTTCATGTGTTGAAAGAAGGCAATTTCACCGGAGATATAGCCAAGGGTTTTGTGAATCGTTTGTGCGTGGTGAAAGGTGTCGAGATCATTAATGGTACAATTCCCTTGGTCGGGTGTGATAAAACCAAGTAGATGGCGTATAGTTGTTGTTTTTCCAGCGCCATTCGGGCCTAAAAACCCAAAAACCTCGCCTTTTTTGACGGTAAAGGTTAAATCAAAAATACCCTTGTTTACCCCATACGGTTTGGTGAGTTGATTGACGATAATCATAGTGGCCTCCTTAGTGGTTGTCATGGTTTTATAGTAGTGTGAATACGAAGGACTGTCAAGCCTTTTTAAGGGTTTGATTGTGTATCGATGGATTGTTCGTTATAATGAGAGTAAGCATTAACTAGGAGGTATTTATGACCATAAAACAGATTGACGCAACACACCGTGGATCACTCAAGGCAATCGCAACGATTCTCCACGAGACGTTTCCCCATGCGTATAAGGACTTTGAAGAAGGGTTTGAAGAAGTTGAGTCCCTGTTTGAAGGGGAATCGGTTGTGTTGGTTGCCGAAGATAATAATACCATTGTTGGGGTTATTGGTGCAAAAGCACAATATAGCCATACAGGATGGGAGCTTCATCCTTTAGCGGTTGTTAAAAGTCATCGCGGAAAAGGATTGGGTAGCGCTTTAGTTAAGGCGTTAGAAAATAAAATGCGTTCACAAGCTTGCGTGGTACTTTACCTTGGAACCGATGATGAATTTTTCCAAACATCACTGTCACAAGAGGACTTGTTTGCCGATCCACTTGGGGCAATTAAGCGGATTAAGAATCTTAAAAACCACCCGTACACATTTTATCAAAAAATGGGCTTTAAAATTGTGGGTGTTATTCCCGATGCAAATGGATTAAATAAACCGGATATTATGATGGCTAAACGGATGGAACTTCAAAAGCGCTAATGAATCGATGGTTTAAATGGATGTTGAGAATCCTTACAGGGATTTTGTTGGTTGGTTTGGTGGGACTCGTTATTGTTATGTCGCTTTCCTATGAAGCGATGCCTGAATCTTCGAAGTTGCTGGATGAAAGTTACGTACGTATTGAAGAAAATGTCATTGTGTTTGAACCAGAAGAAGCAATTGCGAACTTTGTGTTTTATCAAGGTGGTCTTGTGACCACGGATAGCTACTTAGTGATGGCTAAGGCGCTTCGTGATGAAGGCGTCCGTGTTTTCTTGCCACAAATGCCTTTAAATCTTGCAATCATTAATCGCCATGCGTTTGATGATATATATCGATTATTTCCGAGTGAATTACCTTGGTATTTAGGGGGCCATTCACTGGGGGCGGCTGCGAGTGCTTATGGTGCCGATGACCGACTCGAAGGGCTTGTGCTTCTTGCAGGGTATCCCCCGTCAAGTGTCGATCTGAGTGAAGCCACCTTTCGTGTTTTATCGATTACCGCATCCCATGATGAGGTGTTGGATAAGACAACCTTTGAATCACGTAAAGCGTTACTGCCTAGTCAAACTAAGTATGTCCATATTGACGGTGGAAATCACGCATACTTTGGTTATTACGGGGAACAACGAGGCGATGGCGAGGCTGAAATTAGTCGTGAACAGCAGCACAATCAGTTTATCGCAAGCATGCTTGCGTTTATGCTTGATCAGGATTAAAGCTGTCTTAGAGCACCTTTTTTATGGGTTTGACTTGTTCTTTTGACAATTAAAAGGTAAGATAAAAGAAAAATACTGGAGGAAACATATGGTGTTGTCAGTACCTTTAGATATTGTAATTTGGCTTCAGGAGTTATCGAGTCCATTCATGGACTTTGTGTGGAATTTTGTGTCACTGTTTGGTGAGGAATACTTGTATATTGCGGTTCTGGGATTGATTTATTGGATAATCAATAAACGGATGGGTGAATTTGTGGGTATTGCATTAGGAACGACGATTTCACTTAACAATGTGCTTAAAGATATTATTGGTGCGCAGCGACCCTATCAAGAATATCCAGATCTTGTGGATAATAAACGTGGCTATACGGCAACGGGGTATTCGATGCCAAGTGGTCATGTGCAAGGGTCAAGCACATTCTTTGTGGCAATAGCGTATTACGTCAAACGCCGCTGGATGATGGTGTGTGCGATCAGTATTACGCTATTAATGATGATTAGTCGAATGTATCTTGGGGTTCACTACATCCAAGATGTTCTTGTTGGTGGGTTACTTGGTATCGCGGTTGCGATTGGGATGATGGTGATGTATCGACGTTATGAAGGAAATGATGCGTTATTGCATCGCTTTTACGTGATTGTATTGATTGTCTTCTTTCCGTTTTTCTTTATCTTACAAGGCAATGATTTCTTTCGTGGTTACGGCATCTTAGTCGGACTAGTCTTTGGAGTTATTTTCGAAAAAAATTATGTAAAATTTACTATGGATATATCAATCTATAAGAAAGTGCTTCGATATGTCTTTGGGCTTATTTCAATGGTTGGGGCACTGGTCGGTTTTGGTATGCTTTTTGCCTTGTTTGCGGACAGTGGCTGGTTAAAAAATGTCCTTGATTTTGTCCGTTATTTTATGATTGCTTTTGTGGGATTCGGACTCTATCCTTGGGTTTTTAAACGTTTAAAATTTTAATCATGACGATGTCGGAATGTTTTCTGACATCGTTTTTTCGTGGTATAATAAGTTAATCATTTGTATCAGAGGGGGTTTATGATGGGTTCTCAAAAACTGCTTGTGACAATTATTCAAAAAGGCTATGCAAAAAAAATGATCCGAGTTGCTATGGAGAAAGGGTTGCGTGGCGCAACGGTTTTGAAAGGACGCGGGACGGTCAATCCAGCTATTTTTGAGTCATTATCTGGACTCAGTTATAATCCGGATCGCGACGTAATCTTTACAGTTGTTGATACGGATCAACTAAAGACGCTTCAAGATTTATTTATGCAAATTGGAAAGATGAATAAAAAAAATACAGGAATTATGTTCGTGATTGACATTAACAGTAGCACAGGTATTCGTAAACAGTTTGACCTATAAGGAGGCTATGAAGTGGAAAAATATCAATGCATAATTACAATTACAAGTCGTGGGAGTGGATCTGATGTTGTAGAAGCGGCACGTCGTCAAGGGTCTCGTGGTGGCACGATTGTGACGGGACGCGGGTCATCAGTGTATGAAACGAAAAAACTTTTTGGCGCTTTTTTGGAGCCGGAAAAAGAACTGGTCATTACGGTCGTTGAGGCATCAAAAACACAATCCATTATGGAAGCGATACGTAAAGCGATGGACATTGAAACACCAGGTAAAGGGATTATGTTCGTGCTTGATGTTGAGGATGTTAAGGGGATTACCCCGTTCAGTGAAATTGAGTAGTTTGTTAAAGGTGTGGTTAAAATGAAAAAGTATGAATGGCTTGTGTATAAACTTGAAGAGATGATGGCTGAGATGAGTCACAACGAAAAATTGCCATCCGAACGCGATCTGTCTGTTCAGTTTAGTATGAGCCGCATGACGGTGCGTAAAGCGATGGATGTTCTTATTAGCCAAAACAAGGTTTATGCAATCCCTAGTGTTGGTGTCTTTACGGCTGACAAGCGATTATATAAATCAATGACAGACTTAGTGGGCTTTACAAAAGAAGTGGAAACACAAGGTGGAGTAGTCTCCAATGATCTCGTTGAATTTCGGTTAATGCATGCGAATCAAACAATCGCCAATAAACTTGAAATCAATGAAGGTGACGATGTCTATAAAGTTGTGCGGTTACGCAAAAAAAATAATGTACCGCTAATTCTTGATGAAGCCTATTTTCCTAAGGCGATTATACCGCTTTCTAAGGAAGAAGCAAAAGGTTCGATATACCACTATATTCAGACCACATTAGGATTAAAACCAGCAGAGGCGAAGCAATATATTAAAGCGGTATTTGTGAATCAAACCTACGCTGATTGTTTAGAGGTTGATACAAAGACACCGTTGCTTTATGTTGAAATCACCGCGCGTTTAGAAGATGGTCGTGTGTATGAGTTTACGCGTTCATATAAAAACAGTGAGTCTTATGATCTTGTGATCGAAAGCCGTGTTATATAATGGAGGATGTCATGTTTAAAGCTGAAAAACTGAAATATAATGCGATTTTGTCGCTTGATGATTTTGTTGTTGAAAAAGGAAAAATAACCTGTTTAGTCGGAAAAAGCGGTGGAGGGAAAACAACCTTGCTTAGGCTTTTGAATAAAATGATTTCACCGACAAGTGGAACACTGTACTATGAAAATGAAGACCTTGAATCGCTTGATAGTATTTACCACCGACGCGATGTGGTGTTATTAAGTCAAAAACCGTTTATTTTCAATCAAACAGTGCAAGACAACTTAGAAAAAGCGTTAAAGTTTCACGGAAAAAGCGTGGATGAAGATAAACTGCATCAAGTACTTAAAGAGGTAAAACTCGATAAAAAGTTATCCGATAACGCTAAAACCTTATCAGGCGGTGAAGCGCAGCGTTTAGCACTCGCACGGGTTTTGTTATTGGATGCAAAGTGTATATTGCTCGATGAACCTTCAAGTGCGCTTGATGATGATACTGAACAACTTGTGGTTCAGTCAATTGTTGATTATGTAAAAAATCATCGTAAAACCATGGTGATGGTAACGCACAGTAAAGCTGTTGCTAAACAACATGGTGATGTGATTTATACCATTGAACAAGGGATAATCAAGGAGTGTGAGCGCCGTGCCTAATGGTGTAATTGAACTAAGTTACTGGCAAGTTTCTATTGCGTTTATCTTTGTTGTTCTTCTGCTCTTTATGCTTAAGCGACGCGGAATAAGCCGAGAGAGAACACTTATTCTTGCATCAGTTCGAATGACGTTTCAACTTGTGTTGGTTGGGTATATATTGCTTGTTGTTTTTGACAATGCACACCCACTTTTAACGCTTGCTATTTTGATAATTATGATTGGGTTTGCCATTTTCACATTATTTAATAAATTTAAGATGGATTTAAACCCACGATTGAAGCGTGTGATTTTAATTGCTATGCCGCTTGGAACGGTTCCGGTATTATTGATATTTCTCTGGGGTGTTATTGGTGTTACGCCTTATTATAACCCCCAATATTTTATTCCAATCACCGGGATGATTGTTGGTAACAGCATGACTGGGATTTCTCTTGGAATCCATACGATGCTTAAGCGGTTTAATCATCAACGTGCTGAAGTTGAAGAAGCACTTGTTTTGGGTGCAACACCGAAACAAGCATCCCACGATATCATTAATGATGCGTTTGATTCTGCGATTATGCCAACGCTTAATAGCATGCTTGGTATGGGCATTATATTCTTGCCCGGGATGATGACAGGACAAATCTTGTCTGGTTTGGATCCAACACTTGCAATTATGTATCAAATAGCGATTATGTTAGGTATTTTAGGTGGTGTGAGTTTAACAACATATCTCTTCTTAATGATGGGGTATAAAACATTTTTTAATTCATCACAACAGTTAAACGAATAAACGATACAATTAAGATAGATAATGAAGGAAAGCAGGTCGATCCCATGAACCCTTTTACCCTTGGATTTTGGATGAAGATTTTACTTTTCAAATCAAAAATGCAATGCATAATTTTTAAACTGATCACTGGACTTATTATTGTGTTTGTGTATGTTTTGGTATACCAAACAGGTGGAACCCAACATGCCTATTTACATGCGATGTATATTCCTGTGGTTTTGTTTGCGGTGATGTTTGGTTGGAAAGGCGGGGTGTTTATAGGGTTATTTGTAAGCATTATTTTAGGACCGCTGATGCCACATGATACCATCACCGGCGAACCACAAATTGTCATTAACTGGGTGTTCCGCATGTTCTTTTTTGTTGGTGTAGGGGGACTTGTTGGACTGATTATTGACATGATGAGAAAACAGTACCAAACAATTACAGAAGTGCATTCACATTCACGTGATACGGGTTTACCAAATTATCATAAATATTTAATGAACTTTGATGAAGATGAACAAGATACTGCCGATGTATCTTTAACGGTGCTGCTGACAAATTATGAAGATGTCGTTGTGCTTATCGGTCGACAAGCTTATGCTGATATCATGAAGGAGATTTACAGTATAGTTAAGCACAATTTTAACGATATAATCACGATTCAAGTTGATGCGCGAAAATTTTGGGTTGAGATGACACAAGAGGTGTTTAAAAAACAATTTCATACTTTTATGGGTGAGTTGGATTCAAAAACCTTTTGGATTGATGATGTTCCTATGTACATCGATATCGCGGTCGGTGTATATCAACAAGAAAGCGATGCGAGTATATCCCGCATTGAAGCGTTTAAAGCGTCTGAGATGGCGGCGCTTCATGCGAAGAAGAATAAGTTTAAGTATTCAATTTACGAACACGATTTTTCTGTGCCTCATGTCAGTATGGAACGTCTTGGTGCGTTGCCATTGGCGATTAAAAATAATGATCTTTTCTTAGAGTATCAACCAATTATCGATCTTAAAACAAACAAAGTTACTGCCTTTGAAACATTAGTTCGTTGGCGGTATAAGGGTAAAATCATTCCACCACTTGATTTTATTCCTATTGCTGAGGAAACACGTCTTATTGATTTAATCACAGAATGGATTGTTGATAAAGTGATTGAAGACTATCCGAAGCTCAGTACCGATGATTCAATGAAAGTTATGATTAATGTGTCTCAACGAAACTTGTATAATCCGGCTTTGATTGCTAAAATGATTAATACAATCAAAAAAGCAAAGCTGAAAAAGCAAGCGATTGGGATTGAAATGACAGAATCAACGGTTATGTTAAATCTTTCATTGACGAGAACCTTGCTTGAAAATCTTCGTGAAGCAGGCATTCCAATGGCGATTGATGATTTTGGAAAAGGCTACTCAACCTTGTCGTGTTTGTTTGAACTGCCGATAGATAAGATAAAGATTGATCGTGATTTTGTTACCTACACGTTCGATGCTAAAGGCGCCGAAGCACTTATTGAGCTAATTATTACCTATGCGCACAAACTGGGTATTGAAGTTATAGCTGAAGGTGTTGAAACCGAGGCATATGCACAAGCACTAAAAGATCTCGGGTGTGACTATGGGCAAGGGTTTTACTACGCAAAACCAATGCCTTTAGACAAAGCAACAAAATGGTTGAAGAACCATAATAAAAAATAGATATTAGGAGGGATATTATCAAAAAATTAGGATTATTGGTGGTATTTTTAACATTAGGGTTTAGTTTATTTGCCTGTGGTGGAAGAGATACCGAAGAAGAAATCGAATTGGAAGGGCTTGAACTCATTGCGGCGAATTTAGAATCGGAACCTTATTTTGAAGGCTCGATTGTAGATAGCATTGAGTTGCCAGCCGAGTACGAAGGTGCTGAACTTGTATGGGAATCATCACATCCAGAAGTTTTTACGAACGAAGGGTATGTGGTGCATAGACCGTATTATGAAGATGGACCATTTGAAGTGACGTTAACGGTCATATTAACAAAAGATGATGACTCACATACGCACACATTTACAATTGATATTGCACCATATTCAGAGTCGGAATCAACCGCGAAACAAAATCTTCAAGCAGCTATTGATGCCATTGAGGCAATGTTTGATGGTGTGGTGATTGATGATGACGTGAGTTTGCCTTCAGAAATTGAAGGAGCCAATGTAACGTGGACATCGATGAATGAAGATATCATTACACACACGGGTGCATTTACCCAACCGTACGCACACCAATCGGAAAATGTTGAACTTAAAGCTGAAATTGTGGCGAATGGGTTTAACTTTACATTAAATACGCTGGTTCAAGTGGATCGTATGAGTGCAGAAGCGTCAGCAACTGATATTTATGCTGAGTTTATTGATTCAATTGATTGGGATGGAACGTCGACGTATGAAGATTTAGATCTTCCAACGCGCTACAATAATGT
>SLQR01000013.1 GCA_007131405.1 Candidatus Izemoplasma sp. | reverse complement strand
GCAAAGCATCGTCATAGGACTCAATCGTCCACACGTAAATGTTTTTCCCCGCACGATGGGTTTGCTGAATGAAGTGCACGTTATTCCGTAGTAAGAACTCACGAAACGCAACATTATCAACGGCGTCGTTACGAATAAAGGCTTCAAAATTACCAACAAATGTGGCAATTAATAGCACCGTTTCAATCTCTTCATTCATCGCTTTAACTGATTGAAGTTGCGCTAAATCAAAACTCATTACTTTAACTTTACCAACAACATCAAGTTCTTCAATAACATCAACAACTGCACGGTTAAAGGTTTCGCCTCGTGATTTCAAGTCAATGTAGGCCGTTGCTCGGCCATCAATGAGTTCTAGCGTCTCGCGCAATGTAGGGACCGGTTCACCGATAAAGTCATCGCTAAACCAACTGCCCGCATCAAGGGTTTGAATGTAATCAAAATCAACCGATTCTACCGCTTGATTTGTTGGATCGTTTGTGGTTCTTCCAAGGGTATTATCGTGCATTAAGATTGGGACACCATCTCGGGTCACCTTCACATCAAACTCAATCCCATTGGCGTTCATATCAAGTGCCGCTTGTACAGCGGAAAGGGTGTTTTCTGGGGCAACCATTGAGGCGCCACGATGCGCAATAACATCCGCACGATTAAAGAGTTCAGTTTGTGTACGTGTTTGCCCAATAACGGTAAACGTATTGACGATATTAACACCAACCACCACGGTAAACACAATTAAAATTATACGCCTTGCGATCGTTGGACTTAATCGTTGCTTGCGTTCTTTTGGTATATATGTATTTTTTCGTGTATAGCCTAAGGCGTGTTTACGCTCATAATACCACGATGCAATCAAGGCATAATTAACCGGTATAAGAATCATCGTTGCGAGGGTAGTTATAATCAAGTACGTTGCATAAAGTGTCGATAACAACACCCCTAACGCTTGTGTTTGACCGCGCGTTAAAACAATGATTCCAGCAAGGAGTGCAATAATTAATGCATAGACAAAATAAAGCACAAGATTAACCAAGACATTCACAAGAAGAAACTGACCAAGCATCTTAAAACGCTGTCCTTTAAGCATAAGGCGTGTTTTTTTATAGGCTTGCTTAAACGATAACGACTCAAATGTGTAAATATTGATTGAAAAGACAGTTTCAATAAAAAGCACAATCAACACGGCAGCCGTCACATAAAGAGCAATCTGAAGCGGCAAGATAAATTGCGCTTCAGCAATCAAATTACGAGGGATTGTCGTGGTGCTTGCAAACCCTGTCACATGAAAGCCTTCAACGACAAATAAAAACAAAAAGGCTGGAAACACAATCTTTATATGATGACGTTTCAATGCTTTTCCAACTTTTCGCGTTCCCACTTCAAGCAAACTGCGAATATCGATGGTTTCTTTGTGGTAACCAAATTCAAAGAGAATGGCCAAAAAAACCATTTCGACAACCACAAATATACTAACAATTGTCGCAATCATTAGAAAAATAAGCATGGTTTGCGGACGAAAAATAAAATCCATCATCATCGTATTGGTTATGTATGTATGACCAGACATTTGGATAGCACCATAAAAAAGCAAGCGCACCAATGGAAATACCAGCAATACCCCAAGCACCAAATACCCAAGCTCAAATACAATAAGTGTTTTTACATTATGACGCAGATTCTGATAAGCAATTTTTAAAGTTTTTGGCATACATATCTCTCTCTCCTAAAGGCGTTTAATTGTCCTTTAACTTATCTTAATCATATCAAAATAGCCTTCAAAAAACAATTTATGTCACCTAAGAGAAAAACTTCCTCCTTAACGCAGGAAGTTCAGTTTATTCAAATAATCCTTTTTTACAAAGCGTCTTATCGCGCATCATAAATACCCCATGCATCAGAACATCTTCAAGGGTAAAATTCTCACTCATCACCACAATATCCGCATCGTAACCTTCTTCAATTTTGCCTTTTCCATCTAGATGATAAAGCCTTGCGACATTTGATGTGACAGTCTTTAACACCATATCCAAAGCAATCTTTTCCTGAAGCACTCCTTTTTTTATGTTGTCAAGTAACGCTTCAACGGATCCCACACCCATTTTAATAAAGTTGCCTTGTTCATCAAAAACAGGTAGACTGCCTTGACCATCTGAAGACATCGTTATCAAACACGGATCAACGCCCGCATCGAGTGCTCGCTTGATGACGCGATAAGCAGAAAGTTCATCATCCTTATGACTATAGGCAGTAAAATCAATTGGGGCTTTATAATACTTACTGTAGGCAATCGCATCTTCAAGTAAGGTTTCATTCCGATTCATATGTGTCGGAATAAGTTTACGTACCGGCAGGTCCGTTTCTTCAATCAGTGTTGTGATTGGTTTTAGTTTATCCTTCCCAGAACCAACATGCAGATTGAGCACACCACCTTTTCCAGATAACAAGCCACCAACATGCACAGCCGACAATATTTTTTTTAGTTCTCCCATGGTCGGCACACTGCTACGGTGATCACTGATGGCAATCTCACCTGCACCAATAATCTCGTCAATATAGAGCATATCATCTTCAATAGAACGCATTAACGTTTTAACTGGAACTTGATAAGACCCAGTGAGCGCATAGGCACTCATGCCTTCTGATTTAAGGCCTTTCACTTTAGCAATTAAGTTTTTCATTGAGCGGGTATGCCCATCCGTTCCAAGCAAACCAATAACACTCGTAATCCCTGCTTGAATAAAATTGCTTAACTGAATCTCAGGTACACGTGAGGCGTATCCTGCTTCACCGCCACCACCTGTGATATGAACGTGATTGTCAATTAACCCTGGAATCATCGTGTAGCCTTCACGGTCTACGACTTCAACATCTTGTTCATTTACATCGATTGTATCGGCAATTTTCTCAATTTTTCCACCCGCAATTAAGACATCTTTTTTTCCAAGTGGGTGTGGATTATAAAGGTTTACCTGCTTAAATAAAATCATCATACCATCTCCTTTTTGTCCATTTCATCTTCTATTGTACCATGCTAATTAAGGTTCATAGCACCAATTAATCTTGTAAAACCATCCAGTTTAGAATAAAATACAAATAAGAAGGCTTAAAGGAGGTTTTACAATGAAACGTTTTGTATGCTTTTTAATCTTTATCCTACTTTTAAGCGGGTGTGGTTTACGTGATGAAAGACGCACCCCAAACGATGCATTCGAACTTGCGAACAACCATGAAGGATTTGATATTGTGCATTTCGTGGTCCCTGCAAATTGTGACTATGATTATTTCTTTGAATACGACCCAATGCGCGTAGGTGGCTTTTACGCTTACGGTTATGACGGCAATCAACCAAAGCT
>SLQR01000006.1 GCA_007131405.1 Candidatus Izemoplasma sp. | reverse complement strand
CAACGATTTCAATGTTGTCTACGCTGCATGGTGAGACATCATAGACCATATTGCATGATGGGCGTTACCCTTTATGCGTCGTCATCAAAACGCATTGTTGAAAGTACGCTTTATATCGAATGCTTTAGGCGATGCTTCATTAGAAACCCCTTTACGACGGGCTTTTTTCAAAAGCTAGTATAGATGACATCTACAACTTTTTGACATATTACACCGTTATATTATTTTGAAAATACTAGATTTATGATTTTAGACAAGCAGTAAAGGTGATCAATGATTCGTACTTGCGACAAAGCCATAAACATGCCATAATTAGACTATATGTAAACAGGTTGTGAGGTGTATTATGATCAAAACACGTATCGGCATTGGCAACACCGCAGAAGTTTTTGAGCATGGTGATGACAAAGTCCTTAAACTATATTACGAGAGCCAACCAGCATCATCGATTTACCAAGAGTTTAATAAAACACAAGCATTTAATCAATCTGGCATTCCTTGCCCTAAAGCGTTTGAAGTGGTTAGGCACAATAACCGCCTAGGTATTGTGTTTGAGAAAGTTCAAGGGAAATCGTTGTTAAATGTTTTGATAAATAGTGGCGATGTAGAATATACATCCAATATTTTGGCATCGCTTCATCAAGCAATTTTATCGAAGACCTCAACAATTCTCCCAAGCTATAAAACATTTCTCTTTCAATACGTCAATGGGAACGACACGGAAACTTTAGCCTTAATTGATAAACTCGACGATGACAACACGTTGTGCCACGGGGACTTTCACCCGGGAAACATTATAATGAATCATGAGCAAGCCGTGGTCATAGACTTTATGAATGCATGCAGTGGACCAAGGTTGTATGATATCGCTCGAACATACTACTTAATTCGCTATTCACCAGTCGCGCCTTATATCAAGGACCAAGATGCCATTAAGAAGCTCCAAGTCATACTTTCAGATCAATACTTACACAAGATGGGTGTAAGGCGTGAAATTCTCGAAGACTATTTAACTGTGATTGCTAAAACTCGTGACAGTGAAATGAAAAAATAACATAAAGAGGAATCGACATGACAAACTACATTATTAAAGAAGCACAAGAAGATGTAATGGGAAACCCAAAAGAAAATATCCGCATCGTGTTTGATACATCAAACCAGTATGTAGGCAGCGGATATATTTACGTCAACATCAACCATGATGTTGCTCCAAGTCATCCACTCAACATCTATATAGATGTTCATTTTACGGATGATGAACTCTTAAATAAACCACTTGCAGTAGATTTGTTAAATCAATTAAAAGCACGAGCAAGCGAGGCGCGAAAAGACTACCCTGACCTTGTTGGTCGCCTTTACTATGGTGCGTCAAATCAACAAGACAAAAAATTTCAGTTTTTTCAATCAAACGGATTTGTGCATGATGAAAGCACCGATCTATTGCGCATGAGCGTTAACGATTATCATTCTTCAAAAAGCAAACTCGATAACGTTATGATAAAAGAAAATCCAATGACAGATGAAGCAGTTATCAATCGTGTTTTGACACTGCATAATTCAATCTTAATTCGTGCAATCAATCGTGATGAACTCAATACCTTCAGAAAAAAACCTTACGCACAGCATATTACTGCCTATGCAAAGGGTGAAATTGTCGGACACATCATGTTTTACGGTAAACAAAACGATCAGGGTCTATGGGTTGGCGTGATTGAAAATTTATTTATTGTCAAACCATACCGTAACCAACGCATTGCGAGGCATTGTGTAGACGCTTGTATGAAAGTCTTTCAATGTAACGATTTTGCATTCGCTGAGCTTGAAGTTTGGAACATCAATACAAATGCGTACCAGTTTTATAAAAAACTCGGGTTTAAGAAAATAATGGAGACAGAAGTCTATGCCGGTATTGCACAATAGAAACGTATAAGCATTTCGTGTTGTATAATAAAGAAGTAATCGGATTGGTAGTAGTCACGCTTAGTAACTCTTTATCATAACGTAAAGCAAACTTTTTAACTATTAGGGAGGCATGAAATGAGCTATTTATTTATTGTGAACGAACCACCTTATGGAAGTGAATTACCATACAACGCATTACGACTTGCTATGACCCTTCAAAAAGAACAAGAGGCAACCGTTAATATATTTTTTATGGGTGATAGTGTTATATGTGCATTAAAGAATCAAAAAACACCTGATGGGTATTATAATATGGAAAGAATGGTTAAATCCGTCGCTAGAAAAAATGGTAAAATCTATTTATGTGGAACTTGCATGGATGCAAGAGGAATTACTGAAGATCATATAATTGAATTAACGAAAAGAAGTACTATGAGTGAATTAGCAGAATTAACTGCTAGTGCAGACAAAGTGTTAACCTTTTAATAAAATCTCTTGTTACATCAATTAACCACCATCAAATTTATTTGATGGTGGTTTTTTATAAACACCAATCACTGTTTAACGCTAGATTAAACGTCTAATCACTTTATTAAATGCTTTAATTAGTTATAGGATAATGAAAGTATAAAACATTTTCTAAGCGACCACTTACTAAGTTGTAAATTCTTGTCAAATAGTGCCACCTGTCCGATGTAATGTGAGCCACTAGTCCGGACAAGTGAACCATCGTTTTTGTTGAAAGTTTAATTTCTTTAATCCGTAGAACTCACACATTGATTTGTCATTCGTTGTGTCGCTAAGTAGTTGGATAAGTGCGAGTCGTGGACGACTCTTTCAAGTATCGCATCTGCGATAAGCCCTTCACTGAACTTAGAATGCCAACCAATCGGTACGAACTGTATACAGATTAGTGTTGATGCATGTTTGTGAGGTGCATGAACGTTTGCGAGTAAATCACGTGATTCTGTTTCGTTAAGCTAACTAGCACCCACTCGTTGAAATCAATCGTCAGATTCCTTCTATAAATGGTTTTGTACTTACAGGCTTGTTTTATTTTATAGAAGTTATAATTTTCGGCTCTTAAAATCGGATGAGTGGACGAAATCACTACATATTCTACATCTTCTTTAGGTGTTATAGCAAACAGGATAAATGACATATAAGTCAAAGGTGTTATTGTCGTTTATAAGTGTATACTTAAAACCATTTTTTCTAAGTTAACATAGATAAACTCGAAAAAACTAAAGAAATAATAATCATTCATCTTTCAAGTTAAATCTTGGTAGATGATTTTTTATTGCATAGTTTATCGGCTATCTTGAAAGAATGAAATGCATTCTCAAACTTTAGCGCGATTCAGTTACGTGTTTATTAAATGTGTTATGGACTAAAGGAACCACATAAATGGTAAATTTTAAATAGAAATAAATAAAAGCAAGAAAAAGATAAATAAACAAGTTTAAAATTTG